>JBAWCX010000410.1:0-24163 GCA_049590495.1 Binatus sp. (SeqCode) | reverse complement strand
GCGTCCGATATCGCTGGCCGCGCGCGCACCGACGATTGCGATGTAGTTGGCGTCAGTCAGTTGCGCACTGCCGCGCACGAACAGGAACGGCGGCGGGTCGGCGATTTGGCGCAAGTTGGGCGGATAGTCGGCGTCGGTCCATTTTACGAGGCGGGCACCGATGTTCGGCAGCTCGCACAGTTCCTTCTCGAGCGGTTCGAAGTCGCGAAACTCGGCGATACTGTGCGCCGTGTTGCGCGGCACGCCGGCGGCCGCAATCTGGTCCGCATTGAGCTGGAAAATTTTCGCGGGCGCGCCGAACTTCTCGATCAGCAGCTTGCAGGTTCGCGGACCGACTCCGCGCACCTGTCTCAATGCGAGCCAATAAACGTCTGGTGAAGGCATCGCGCACCACCCGCGACAAATCGCGTGGTTCCCCTCCGATGACAGCCGGTCAACATCCGGACTGTGACATAAACAACTTGTCCTCAACGACGCCGATTCGCAACCTCATCCTCCGAAGCGAGCAACGAGAGAAGGTTTGTGGATCGCGCAACCCCAAAACAATCCGGTCCCCCTTCCCGTGCGGGAAGGGGTTGGGGGTTAGGTTCCGTGCGCGCCTCGCGCTCTCGGTCATCCTGACGACCCGAGCAACGCGAGGGAAGGAAGGACCTCGGACAGCTTCGCGCCAGCGAAGCCGGTACCGGTTCCGAATCGCTGCGTCCACCTGCGCGCTAAGCGTCTGCCCCTTGACAGCCAAGCGAGCGCTTAGTAAAACCAAGCGAGTAAATTTGAACAGGCGCGGCCGAGTGACCGGCGGCCCGAAATGACGATGGAACGAGACACCAAAACCAGAATATTGGATGCGGCTGCGCAGCTGTTGCGCGACAAGGGAATCTCCGGCACGACCACCCGGGAAATAGCTCGCGCGGCGGGCCTCTCCGACGCGGCAATCTATTCCCATTTCAAGAGCCGGGGGGCGCTTCTGAACGCGCTGATCCCGGTTTCTCTGGTCGATTATTATAAAGGGAGCGCCGAAGCATTTCTGAAACGGGTTGGTCAGGGCACCGTCAAAGGCAACCTCAAGTACTTCATGAAAATGGCGCGCGACTTCTTCCTGGAGACCAGTCCAAAAATAGCGCTGATACTGGCGGAACCTGAACTATTCAATGATATGGGTGGTCGACCGATAAAAGGCGATAAGGCTGAAACTTTTCTGGCCGATTACATACGGGCAGAACAGCGGATGGGCAGAATCAATGAAGCCGCGGACGCGGTGGCAATTGGCTCGATCGTCGTGGCGACGGCTTTCTACGAGGGATTTACCGCAGGTTTGATGGGGAAGGCGTTTACCGCAGCACGGCCCAGCTCTGCGGAAGAGATCATCGACTCATTGATGGTTGGATTGGCGCCCAGGAAAAAGGCGGGCGACAGAAAAGGTAATAGACGAAGAAACGTTCGATTCGCTTTCGGCGCACGTGCCAAGTGATGCGTGTAGAGAGAGGGCAAGATGTCTCAGTGGTTCTCTTCTGGCTGATCTAGTTAGATCGCCGCTCGAATAGTCTCAGCTCCCGGAACTCACTGATAGCGTTGGCGATTCGGTTCTGATCGTCGAGGCGGTTGTGTATCCAAAAATTCAATGGCCTGCTTCGGCAGGAAGCTGCTGGTCGGAGGTAGCTATGATTCGGAAATTCGCGATGGTTACGTTACTGATTTTGATAGTGTCCCTCCTGGATGCCTGCGCGACAACGCAAAACCAACCGACCGCAGCGGGCGGGGCTAAGAACGGAGAACCCTCCGATTCATTAAACACCGCTTCGTCCCTGGAGACGCCATCCAGAGGACAAATCGCCGACGCCGGAGCACCTTCGGATCTCTTCGAACACTTCAATGAATCGATGCTGACTTTTAATCGCAAAGTCGACGACTGGGTGTTGCATCCTGTAGCCACAGGATATGCCGACGTCGTGCCGCAACCCGCGCGCGCGAGCGTAGGCCGGTTCTTTCAGAATGTCGGCGTCATTCCGCGGTTCGCAAACGATCTGTTTCAAGGGCAGTTCAAGCAGGCCGGCGTAGAGACGGCGCGCTTTGCGACCAACAGCACGCTTGGCGTAGCGGGACTTTTCGATCCAGCGGACAAGTGGTTTGGCCTGAAGCAGGAGCCCAATGATTTCGGGCTGACGCTGGCAAAGTACGGGGTCAAAGAGGGTCCATATCTGGTGCTGCCGATTTTAGGGCCGTCGACGGTCCGTGACGCGCTGGGCGAAGTCGTCGATGGTGCGATGAATCCCGTAGTTTACGCCGCTCCGAGCAGCGCCATTTATTACGAATTCGCCGCCAAAGCGGTGGAAGCTGTCAATGCCCGATCCGAAAATTTGAACATGTTTGATGACGTGGACTTGTACGCAGTCGATCCGTACGGGGCAATCCAGGACGCCTACATCGAGCGCCGCCAGCAGCAGGAAGACAAAGTCAAATCCGGCGAATGACCAATCGCAATTCTGGGTCACCGGGTGCGAAACGTTCCACGCTCTCGCGACGTATAGTGGGCACGTCGTGGGGCTCGCGCGAGCACCGAAAGCAGCACGGGACGCGGGTCAACGGTAAGCCGGTCTGGTGTTGGTCAGCCAGACTTCTCCCCTGCGCTTCTGCGCCTCCCCGACAAATGACTCGCAACCGAGGTGCCCGATCGTGTCGTCGTCGATCCGCCGCATAAAGGAACGGAAGAAGGACATTATCAGCCGGCATGCGCAGGCCGACGATGGTAAAGCATTGACGCAAGTTATGACGACGTTGGTGCCATTTGCGCTACTTTGGTGGGCGGCGCTGTTGAGTGTCCACGTTTCCTACTGGCTCACCGCCGCGGCGGTTTTGCTAATCAGCCTATTCACCCTGCGCGCTTTTGCGCTGATGCACGAATGCGGCCATGGCAGCTTGTTTCGCACGGGCCGGCTCAATCGCGCGTTCGGCTTTCTGCTGGGCGTGGTCTCCGGCATGCCGCAGTTCGTGTGGTCACAGCATCATAATTTTCACCACGCCAATAACGGCAATTGGGAAAAATACCGCGGACTCTATACGACCCTGTCAGTCGATGAATACGCGGCGATGACCGAAGCGCAGCAGCGCATGTATCGGCGCAAGTGCAGCATCGCGACCGCTCCTCTTGCCGGCCTCATATATGTGATTTTCAACCCGCGCTTTACCTGGCTCAAAGGCAGTATCGGCCTGCTGAGCCACATCGTTAAAGGGAAAGTTGCGCGGCCAAACCTGTCGATCAAGGCGCACGCCGCCAGTTTTGAAACGCGCTATTGGAAATCGTACCGAGAGTACTGGCACATGTTCTGGAACAACATCCTGCTGCTCAGCGCATGGGGCTTGATGTGCTGGGCATGCGGTACGGCGCTGTTCTTTACGATTTATCTAATCAGCGCGTCGATCGCCGCCGGCGTGGGAATTGTTTTGTTCACCGTTCAGCATAATTTCGAGCACTCCTACGCGAGCGATGGCCGACGCTGGGACTATGACGCTGGCGCGATCGAGGGCTCGAGTTTTCTGATTTTGCCGCGCTGGTTGAACTGGTTCACCGCCAATATTGCCTACCACCACATCCATCATCTATCCGCGGGAATTCCAAACTATTGCCTGGTCAGGTGCCACAACGAGAATCGGGATCTCTTTTCGGATGTGACCCGCGTGAAGTTATCGGACATTCACAAAGCCTTGAAATACATTCTCTGGGACACGCGCGCCCAGCGAATCATTTCGGTAGCGGAGTATCGGCAGCAGTTGAACCGGGCGGGTTATGTTAGTTGAGGGCAGCCCTTCAGGCGGCCGCGCAGCCAAACCATAGCGATCGTTGGCCCAACGGCCGCATCGGGTTCGAGTCCCCTTCGATCGATCAGAAATCGCGCCCGGCGCAGGTCTGACCTGCTTGCGGCCCGAGCGCGTTTTCTTGACCCCCCGGAACGAATCGCATAAGTTACGCGCAACCGTCTTATCTGTTACTATTAGACATTGGCCGTCGTCTATTTGACGGCTGACGGAGGATTAGTATTGAGCGCATCACTGGGGAACATGGATTTCACTGGAATGTCCGCGACTGAGAAGCAGATTCTCGTCTTCAGCTTTTATCGCGACGCCGAATTGAGAGGCGCGCGCTTACTTTTTAACCTCCTGAGCCACATGAAGGACGGCGAAGCGCAGCTCAAGATGACCGCCCATCTGGCCGACGAAACCCGGCACGCCTTCCTCTGGACCAAGCGAATTTCGGACCTCGGCGGCGCTCCCATTCTTATCGACGACGGCTACCAGCGCCGCCTCGGCCTGCGCACCGGCGTGCCCAAGACGATCATCGACTTGCTCGCATTGACGGTCGTGGTCGAAGAGCGCGCGCAGAGCCGGTACAACGCGCACATGGCGCTGCCCAACGTCGATGCGGAGACGATGGAAGTGCTGAAGTCGGTCACCAAGGACGAATCGTGGCATCTGTCGTGGATCGAAAAAGAGATGCACGAGATTGCCAAGGAGCAGGGTAACGAAGAGCAGGCGGACAAGTCGCTCGAGCGTTACCGCAAGATCGATCGCGAAGTTTACGCCACTATCGCCGCCGACGAAGCCGAGTTGATGCGCGCATAGGCGCGGCTTGATCAAAGTGAAACCCCTCCTGGGTTTCACGCTACCCTGGGCAGGGGTGACGCCTGCACCCAGTTCTAAGAATGAGTGAGCGGGCAGTTCGCTATGCGGAGCGCGACAGGCCTTCCGAGCGCCGCGTCGCGAGCGCAGCGTTCAATTCCAGGCGCATCGCCTCGGCGTATTCGGCGGCTGCCTCGACGGGCTTGGCGCCGTCCTTCTTCCGATACGCGTACATCAGGCTGCGGCTCGCATTCACGATGAATCCCGAGCCGTCCGCGCGGGCGGACGCGACCGCATCCGCCGCTGTCCCGCCTTGCGTGTCGAATCCCGGCACCAGGATGGTCGCCGCCGGCATCAATTCGCGCGCGCGACGCTCCTGCACCGGATAGGTCGCGCCGACCACCGCGCCGACGGAGCTGAGTCCGCTGGCGCCAACGAAGTCGCCGCCCCAAGCGGTCACCCGCGCCGCAACCGACTCCCAGATTGGGCGATTGGGTGCGTTGAGATCCTGAAATTCTCCGGACGAGGGATTCGAGGTCTTCACGAGCACGAACACGCCGCGGCCGTTCTTCACCTTCGCGAGAAACGGCATCAGCGTGTCGATCCCCTGGTAGGGGTTGACGGTGATGGCGTCGCAACTGAAGTCGCCATCGTCCAGAAACGCCTCCGCGTATGCGGCCGAAGTCGTGCCGATATCGCCGCGCTTCGCATCCGCGATCGTTATCAAGCCGAGCCGACGCGCCACCTTGACGACCTCGCAAAACGCGCGCATCCCTTCCAGCCCGCGTGCTTCGAAGAACGCAAGCTGCGGCTTGACGGCGATCGCGGAACGCGCGCACGCCTCAACGATTTCACAACAGAAGCTGGACAGTGTGTAACCGCTGGGGATTCCGGGCGCGCCGGGCGCGTCGAGCTGAGGGTCGATGCCGAGCACCACGACGCTGTCCTTGAGACGCGACGCATGTGCAAGGCGATCGGCAAAGTTCATCGCAGCGATTATTGCATACCGCGCGGGGCAGGTCACATCGGGCGTTGCGTTTTCGCATCCGTCGCGGGCATCCTTTGGAACAACGACGGGAAAAAGCATGAACAACCTGACTATCGTTACCAAGCTGCGTTTCATGGCCGCGATTGCGCCGGCAATTCTGTTACTTGCGGCCGCCGTGATCGTGGGCGCGTTGCACTTCTTCGGCACGGTGCCGCGCGAAATCTACGAGAACGAATACGCGGCGGCGCGCGCGGCTCAGGGGATGGAAAACGCGCTTTACAAAATGGATTGGGGACGCACGCAGCCCGACGCATCGCAAATCGTGATCGATCAGCAGCGCGGATTCATTTCTGAGATCGAGCTCGCGCGGCAGCATATCGGCAGCACCGAGCAGGCCGGGCGGATCGAGAAAATCGCCAACGACGCGCGGCCGCTGTTCGACGCGATGCGCACCGCGTCGCCGGGCGACGAGAGCCTCGAGCCGCGGATGCGCGATCTGCAAGGGACGGTGGCGGATCTGATGAGCCTCGACGACGCCGCTCTGATGGCGGTCGCGAACAGCGCGGAATCGCAAGCCCGCACGATGATTGCGATCGCAATTGTGGCACTGGTCGTCGTCCCGTGGATTTGTTTCCTGGTGATCGCGCGCCTCTCGGGCGGTCTCTACGCCGAACTCAAGGAAATGCGCCGCCGAGTTGACGCGCTCGCGGAGCGCCAGCAAGCTCCGCCCGAAGACGTGCGCGCCCTTGACGAAGCGCTGGCAAAGCTTGGCTTCCCGAAACCGAATCCAATGCTCGCCGAGTAGCCGCCGAGCGACCTGCGCAATCGCAAAGCTACGACGGTTTGCTCTCGAGGGTCGGATCGCGGACTAGGATTCCTTCCGCATAGAGCTTGCGAATCTGATCCGCCGGCATCTTAAGGAGTTCGCGCAGAACTTGCTCGTTATCCTCGCCGAGTCTCGCGGATCGCACTTCAGTCTTATCGGGCCATGCTGAGAATTTTACCGGCACGGCTGGAATCGCGACTGTGCCGAGCAATGGATCCTTGACCCAGCGAACTGTCTTGCGTTCGTTGAGATGCGGATGCTTTACAGCCTCGTTGACAGTCAGCACGGGAGCACACGGCACGCGTTCCGCGTCGAGCGCGGCGATCGCGGCGTCGCGGCTTGGAAGTTTCGAGAGCCAGTTCTCAATCACGTCTCGAAGTTGTTCCTTGTTGTCGCGACGGCCGCGCGCATCCTTGAAACGCGGATCGGTCGCCAATTCAGGCATCCCTAGCGCGCGCACGAACTGCGGCCATTGATGCGGCGTCGAAGTAATCTGAATGTATTGATCACCGCGGAAATGAAAAATGCCGGTGGTGCCGCCGTCGGGATGTAACGAACCGCTTCGCGTCGGATGAAACTTGTCGCCGCGCAGCGACACGATCGGCACGGTCTTCTCGTGCATATGAAAGTAGGTGTCCAGCAGCGACGCGTCGAGATACTGGCCTTCGCCCGTGCGCTCGCGGTGCAACAGCGCAAAGCCTATAGCCATCGCGGCGGCGACACCGGTGGAAACGTCACCGATAGCCATAGTAGTCATCGAGGGCGGACCGTCGACCTGCCCGATTCCGTCGGTAATGCCGGCGTAGGCCTGCCCGATAAAGTCGTAGCCCGCTTTATTCGAGAGCGGTCCCGTCTGTCCCGCCATCGAGATCGAGCACATGATGATTTTCGGATTGACCGCCCTGACGTCCTTATAGGCAAATCCTAGCCGTTCGATCACGCGCGGCGCGAAGTTTTCGACTACGACGTCGACCTGCGGAATCATCGACATCACGATCTCTCTCGCGCCGGGTTTCTTGAGATCGATCGCAAAGCTCAGCTTCGAGTGGTTGTGCTGCATGTAGTAGGTGCTATGGCTCGCACCTTTGTATTCGGGCGCGAGCGACTTCAGCCCGTCGCCGCGCACGCGATCGCCAAAGGGCGCGAGTTCCAGCTTGATAACTTCAGCACCCATCTCAGCGAGCAGTCGCGTGCAGGTAGGCCCCGCGACAAACTGCGTGAAATCCAGGACCCGGTAGCCTTCGAGCATCTGCGGCTTGTTCGGCATTAGTCAGTCACCTCTCGATCTGTTCTCCGAGTCCTAGCAGTCGCCTAGCATTAGTCCCAAGAATCTTTTCCTCGTCGCCGTGCGCTAAGCCGAGCGCTTTGACCTCTTCCACCGGATGGGCAAGGCCGGCGGGCAATGGATAGTCAGTCCCGACTACGAATCTATCGGCCCCGTAGGTCTTCACGAGATGGCTCAGCATTGTGCGACTGTGCGCGATTATATCGAAGTAGAACTGATTTGCGTAGCTGGAGGGCGGCCGCGGAATTGCACTCCGGCACTCGGGCACGAGCCTGTATCCCATATCGAGCCGTCCCACCAACGCGGGCAACGCGCCTCCGGCGTGATAGAGAACCACGCGCAGATTCGGATGGCGCTCGAGCGCGCCGCCGTAGATCAATAGCGCGGCCGCGAGACCGGTGTCGTAAAGATTGCCGACCAGATTGCCAAGAAAATATCTGGCCAGCGCTCCGGCCGGCGCAGCTTCAAACGGATGGATGCAAACGACCATCCGCAGCGCCTCGGCCGCCTCCCAGAAGACCTCGAACTCCGGCTCGTCAAGCTGCCTTTCGACGACCTTCGGCGGAATCTCGACCCCACGAAGTCCGAGCGCAGCGGCGCGTTCCAGTTCTTTCGCGGCCGCGGCAGGATCCTGCATCGGGACGCTCGCCAGCGGTACGAAATGATCGGGATCGGCTGCTCCCAGAGCCGCCATCGTGTCGTTGTTGATTTGCGCGATCGCAAGCGCGAGCGCCGAATCGACGTCCGGATACATCAGGAACGGGACGCACGATACCGCCTGCGCCGTGATGCCCTCGCGCTCCATGTCCGCGATGCGCACCCGCGCGTTCGAGATCGGGCCGTCGATCGGCCGCATCGCCTTTTCCTGGATCAAAAGAAACCGGCGGCCATCGCGCTCGACGATTCTGGTTGCGAAGTGCTTGCCTTCGCGCGCCAGAAAATCGATTACCTCGGGCGCGATGAAGTGGTTGTGCATGTCGACTACATCCATCGCGTCCTCCGACGTGATCTCGAGCGAGTGTTGTTACAGGATGAAGCTGATTTTGCCGTGCGGGCGGAGCGCCTCGTTGTCGAGGATAGCTCTTCGCTCCCGGATTCTCAGATCATTGCCGGCGCGAACCAGCTTGTAGTCGTAATGCCCTATGTAAGTGTCCACCGACTCATAGCGCATTCGATATACGGCAAAGTTAGCTGTAACCAGAATGTTATCGCCGTCGGCGCTGACGACGCGCACGTTGGCCAGCATTCGTCGCGTGCGTGAACGTGGATTTTCAGACCACGCCGCCTTGCCTAGTAACTGTTTCACCCGCGATCGGATCCGCACCGCGTCATCCGCGATAATGAACAACGTATTTCGCGAGTCTCCTTCGGGAACATCAGTTGGCGGGACCTCGTAGACAGCATCGTCGGTTAGGAGTCCCAGCCACTCGTCCAGCCGCCACTCGTCGAGCAACGCCGCCTCCTTATAAAGGAGGTCTTCGACTTCCTGCCTGCTCGGCAGTTCGATGCTACTCATGCGGCTTTCCTCGCGCGCTTCAACCGCGGTTCCGTCATGAGCTGGTTCCATCGCCGCCAGAACGCGCGCATCTGCAGCTCGTCGGTGATCGACGGATGCTCGCGCTTCATCCCTCGCGAGATGTCGGACCAGCCGACTTCACGATTGGCAAAGCCGCGCTGACACGACTCGAGCATCTCGACGTCGTCGGGCGTGGCGAATCCTCCAGGGCCAAGGAACGTGAGGAAGTTGTCGAGGCGCAGAGCAGAGTCCTCCGCGCTCTCGTCGGCCGGCGCCAACGCCCACGCATTCACCTCCATGTAGTCGGGCGATACCGGATGGAAGGTGCGCACCGTGATCGCCATGATGTCGTTGATCACGAGGTTCGGAAAAATCCCGAGATTGCGACTGGTCTCGCAGATGCGTCGCGCTCGTTCTGGGCCGAACCGCTGGTCGAAGCGGCGCCGTACTTCCTCGAAATGAGCCTTGCGATGCTCCCCGAAAGGCGCGACCCAATGCGCGATCGGTCGTCCCCACGCGCTCTGGTACTCCACCACCGCGTGACCGTTGCCGAGATCGATAGCCTTCTGATAGGACGGCGCCGCGACATCGCCTTTCATGTTGACACCTATGTCGCTGAGAAAGCTGAAGTAGCGCTGATGCGTCGGCAGGCCGTGATAGCCGTCGTAGCTGTTCTCGACGAGCAGCTTCCAGTTAGCGCGGGCGCTATAGGACTGTTGGCCGGCGACGATCTTCATTCCCAGCTCCGACTGATCGGCGACCAGGTCCAGGTACTCGCGCGCGCCGGCGAGATAGTCATACAGGCTATCCGCGGCTGGATCAAAGCATGCGAAGATAAATCCGCGATAGTTATCCACTTGAGGCGGCGCGACTAGGCCCATGTCGTCGCGCTTGAATGCGTCACTATAGGAGTCTTCACCCGGCACTCCGACCAATTGGCCGCGAGAGTTATAGGTCCACGCGTGGTATGGGCACTGGAAGGTCTTGGCGTTGCCGGACTTCTGACGGCATACGAGCGAGCCGCGATGGGTACACGTATTGAGCAGCACTCGCACGATGCTGTCATCGCCGCGCACCAGGATCATCGGCCGTCCCGCGACGTTTCGCGAACGATAGTCTCCCGCGTGCGACACCTCGGACTCGTGACCGACGTAGATCCAGCACTTGTCAAAGACGCGGCGCCGCTCATCAGCGAGGCACTCAGGATCGGTGAAGGCCCGCCGATTTACGCGGAACAGTCCTGCGTCCTGGTCATCTATGATGTAACTCTCGGCCGATTTATCCATGATAGCTCTCCTGGGTTCGAGGGCGCTCTGTCAGTACTACTTATCCGACGGATTCCAGGCCCAGTAGCGCGCGATCGCGCCCGCATCGACGCGAAGGTCCGTCCCCGTGATCATGCCGGCGTCGTCCGACGCGAGGAACACCGCGGCGCGTCCATAGTCGCTCGGACTGGGTAGCTTGAGCATCGGGACGCCTTTTCGAAAAGGCTCGAACGCATTCTTAAGTTGGTCGCCGCTGCGAACTTGCCGGCCCCATCTGGCTGCGCGCTCGAGCGACTCCGACGGATCGGTCGCCGTCGGTGTGAGACTGTTGACGCGGATGCGGTGCGCGACCAGTTCCATCGCGGCCGAGCGCGTGAAGTTCAGCAGGCCGCTCTTGCCGGTGCAGTACGCGATGTTGTTCGGCTCGCCCTGATGGCCCGCGGTCGAGATGATATTGATGATGGCGCCCTTGCGGCCCTGCTCGATCATCGACTTGGCGACGTGCTTGGTGAACAAGAACGTGCCGCCAAGAATGATCTCGAGCTGCCGCCGCCATTCGTCGAGCGGCATGTCGAGCACGCCCTTCTTGTTGAAGATGGCCGCGTTGTTCACCAGGATGTCGACGCCGCCGAAGGATTCGCGCGCGGCCGCGACCGCGGCGATCACCTGGCGCTCGTCGGTGACGTCGCAGGTCACGCCGACCGCGCGGCCGCCTGTGCTCTTGATGTAGCGCGCGCAGTCGTCGGCGTTTTCGGCGCGCGCATCGACGCAGACGAGCGCGGCTCCCTCAGCCGCGAGACCCTCTGCGATGCCGCCGCCGATATTCGTGCTGGTGCCAGTGACCAGCGCCACTTTTCCGTCCAGCTTCATACGATTCACCGTGGCGGCGGAGCCGTCAAAAAACATTTCGAGGAATTAAAAATCCAAGTATCGATGAATTCGGTTTCCGCCGGCTTGCGCTTAAGTTCGGCGAGCACGCCCGCCAGACACATCCAGTTCAGAATTTCCTGCTGGCCGCTCGCTTCGACTGACGACGCGGGATAGTTCCGCCATTCATCGTAGTTGCCGGCGCGCAACGCCTCGAACAGAGCCCGATCCGCGGGCGTGTCGGGATAGAGGAAGTGATTTTTCGCAGTTAGGAACGCGTGCGACCATCCCGACGACGCCATCAGCGCGACCCGCCACGGACTGTTCGCGAAGATGCGCGCGGTGGCAGCGCCGAGGTCGAACAGTCGCCGCGGCGTCGGCGCAGGCGGATCGAGCTGCGCTTCCGAAGGCGGATTTTCAAATGCGGGCAGACCGCCGCGCTGCGCGATTACTTTCCGTCCATAGCAATTGATCTCAAACGGAATGATCGGATACGGAAACCCCTTGCGATCGTAGTCCAGATACAGCACCGCGTTGGCGAACGCGTGGCCGAGCGAATGATGCAGCGGCTTGTACGAGTACGCGGTGTCGAAACCCGCGTCGATCAGCCCACCGGCGAGATACTTCGCTGCCGCCACGTTGCCCAGCGAACGGAATTTCTTGTCGGCCGGCTCGTGCCAGACGTTATGCGCCGGCGGCGAGAACTCGAACGATTCGTGCGCGTAGATGCAGTACGGCGGGATAACATCTTCGCGGAAATTTTCGTACTGATCGTCGCCCCACACGACGATGAAGTCGGGGCGAAACGCGTCGATTTGCGCGCGCGCCTTGCGCAGCGAATGCAGCAATCGCTCGCGATGCATGTGCGCGGCGGCGACGCCTTCGTCGTTGCCCCATTCGGCGCGCATCGCTTCGGGCCAGCCCTGGGTGCTTCGAAATTTTTCCGGCAGATGCGGATTCTGGAGCATGCGTTTGAGAATCCACGACATCGTCTCGTCGCTGCCGGCAAGAGGCGGGTAGTGAGTTATTCCAACTGCAAGGATCTCACCCATTTGAATGTCCTCCCGAGGCGCGGCCGCAGTCGTCGTGAAGGATCCGTTTCTCGTATAGCGCGGCGATACGATCCTCGGAATACCCCAACACGCTCGAAAGAACCACCGCATTGTCGCCGCCGAGCGAGGGCACATAGTTGCGCGCCTCTGCCGTAGCGTTTCCGAATTTGAACGCGGGATTCGGCACCTTGAGCGGCCCCGCGCCGTCATCGATCACGCTGAAACTGCCGCGCTCCTCGAGATGCGGATGCTGAAGAGCCTCGCGCACAGTGAAATACCGCGAGCATGGAACGCTGCCTGCGCTGAGCGTGGTCTCGCACTCTTCAGCGGTTCGCGTCGAAGCCCATTCGTCGAGCATCGACATGAACGTCGCCCAATTCGCAGCTCGACCTTTCGCCGTGGCGAACCGGGGATCGGCCATCCACTCAAGATGTCCGACCGCGCGCGCTAACGCCTCGAAATTATTTTGCTTGACCGCAGCAATCATCACGAATCCGTCCCTGGCGCGCGTCGGCTGAAAAGTGTTGTTGCGCCTCTTCTGCGGGAACTGCGCTTCCTGGAACTCGTAGATGAGCATGCCGAGCACGCCGTCCATCATCGAGAGATCGATGCAATCGCCGCGGTCGGTGCGCTCGCGTGCGAGCAGTGCGGATTGGATCGCGCCGAACGCGTACGTCCCGCCCAGCACGTCGCCGACATAGATGCCGGTGTTGAGCGGCCGTTCGAGCCCGTCCTGATACGACAGGTTGACGAGGTCGAAACCGCTGGCCGCGTGCAGCATCGGCGCGTAAGCGCTGCGCGTCGCCCACGGACCGCTTTGGCCAAAGCCCGAGATTGAGCAGTACACGATTCGCGGATTCAGCCGCGCGAGCGTCGCGTAGCCGAGTCCGAGCCGCTGCATCACGCCGGGCCGGGAATTTTCCACGACCACGTCTGACTTTGCCGCGAGTTGCTGAACCAGCTCGATGGCGCCGGCCTGGCGCAGATCGATCGCGAGGCTCTTCTTGCCGCAATTCAGATGGGCGAAGTACGCGCTCTTGCCGGCGCGAATCGGCGGCTGCGTGCGGATGAAGTCGCCCTCGGGCGGCTCAATCTTGATTACCTCGGCGCCAAGATCCGCGAGCAGGCGGGTGCAATACGGCCCCGACACGATCGTCGTGAAGTCGAGCACGCGCACTCCGCTCAGAATTTCGTTATTCACCGACGGCCTCGGCGCGGTCCTTTTCTTTCACCAGCGACAGGTAGTGGCGATTGAGGCGCTCGAGGTGCTGTTTCATCTCCGCGACGGCGGCGTCGGCATCGCCCGCCTCAAAGTGCTTCATGAATCGGCGGCGGGACGGCAACACCCACGGATTTCGCTTTTGACCGATCGCCCGGATGAAGTGCTGCATAACGTCGAGCAGCGCTTCCATCACGATCACCATGATCGGATTTTTGGTGGCGCGCGCAATGACGCGGTGGAAATCGAGATGAATCGCCGCCTGGTCGTAGAAGTCGACGTTCTCGCTAGCGGCTTTCGCCGCCGCGGCAATGTTCGCGTTGAGCGCCGCGATATCTTCCGCTGTCGCACGCTCGCACGCGGTGCGCACGGCGCTCGACTCGATCATTACGCGCGCTTCGGTCAGATGCTCGGGCTGGATCGCGCCGAGGTGGAACATGTCGCGCAGGCCGGTGATTATCGCGTCGCCCGTGCTCTCACGCACGAACGTCCCGCCGGTCGCGCCCTTCTGCAGCCGGAGCAAGCCGGCATTTTCGAGCGAGCGCAGCGCTTCGCGCAGCGTGTTGCGCGATACGCCGAACTGCTCGGCCAGCGCACGCTCCGGTGGCAGCCGGTCGCCCGCTCTCAGCCGCCGATCGGACAGTTCCTTGCGAATCTGATCGGCGATCTCCTCGAACGCGCGCAGGTTGCGGATGCGGCTGAACTCGACGCGACGCGGCGTTGCGGTGCGCGCGAGCTGGTCGCGCTTGACATTGGTATCGTCCATATGCTCCATTGGTTGAACCATTGCCATTTTGGACCGATGCCCGAGAAATGTCAAGCGCGAATTGAAAATGAAAATCCCACGGAGGAATGAGCATTGATCTCTTTTGAACTCAGCGAGGAACAAAAGCTCGCCCAATCGATGGTCCAGGAGCTGGCCGGCTCGCAGCTGCGACCAGCAGCGCGCGGCGCCGACGACCGCGAAGCTATCCCGTCGTCGATTCTCGACAAGATCTGGGCGACCGGAATTATCCAATCGCAAGCTGACGCGAGCGCGCGTTCGGCGACGCTGAATGCAATGCTGCTCGAGGAACTGGCCGTGGGGGACGCCGCGTTCGCGATCGCGGCCGCGGCGCCAATCGGATTTCTTGGCGCGATCGCTGACCAGGGCTCGCCCGCGCAGAAGAAAAATCTGCTGCCACTGTTTACTGGCGACAAGTATCGATGCGCGGCCGTGGCAATCATGGAGCCGGACTTCGCCTTCGACGTTTCGGCGATTCGCACCACCGCGGTCAAGACGCGCGACGGTTATCGTCTGTCAGGCATGAAAGGACTGGTTCCGCTTGCGGGGAATTGCAGCCACTTCATCGTCGTCGCGCAATGTGACGGCGCCGCGGACGCATTCATCGTCGACCGGAACATGCGCGGCCTGACCATCGGCGAGAAGAAACCGAATATTGGATTGCGCGCGCTCGAGACGGCGACGGTCGGTTTCAAGGAGGTTGAGCTCAGCGCCGCCGCCCGTCTCGGCGAGGGCGCAGGATGCGACGTTCAACGCATCACCGATTCGGCGCGCACCGCTTTGTCGGCGATCATGACCGGCACGAGCCGGGCCGTGATGGAATTCGTGATGCCGTACACGAAAGAGCGGGTGGTGCATGGCGACGCGCTGGCGAAGAAGCAGACGATCGCGTTCCGGCTCGCCGACATGCGGATCGAAACCGACGCGATGCGGTGGATGACATGGAAGGCCGCATCGATTCTCGAGAAGGGCGGCGACGCTACCCGGCAGGCGCAGCTTGCGTACACTTACTGCGGCGAGCAGGCGATATGGATTGCCGATGAGGGCGTGCAGATGCTGGGAGGACACGGCTACTTGCGCGATAACCCGGTCGAGATGTGGTATCGCGACGCGCGCACGGTGTCGGTGCTCGAAGGCGCGGTCGGAGTTTAGTTTTCTCTTTTCGATCGACTACAACGAGGACATTGCGAGGATAGATTTTGAATTGACAGCGACTGACGAGAAAGTCCTGAACAATACGCACGAGCAGGCGCTGATCGGCCGGCGCTATGCGCGCTACTACGACAAGCACGAGGACGAACTCGAGCCGGCGGAATTTCCCGAAGCCGCGGGTTTGCCAAACCCGATAACGCTGGCCGAGGCGGGCGTCAGCGGCAGCAGCGGATCGCGGATTCTGCATTCGCTGGTGATGCTGGAAATTTATTGGGGCGGCATCGCGCTGCATCGCAGCAAATGGGGACTCGGCAACACTGTTCTCAAGACGGTCGCGAGTCCCGAGCAGTTCGAGAAGTGGAACAACCTCACGATAGCGATTGCGATTACCGAGCCCGGCGCCGGCTCGGACCCGGCGAATATCAGAACGACGGCGACTTTCGATCGCGAAACCGGCGAATGGATCCTCAACGGCGAGAAAATTTTCATCTCGCAAGCCCAATCGGGTGACGCCGCGATGGTGCTGTCGCGATTCATCGCGCCGGACGGTAGCCGCGGGATGACCACGTTCATCGTCGAGAAAGGCACGCCGGGGTTCACCGTCGGGCCGCAGCTCAAGAAGCTTGGCATCCGCTCGCACGACACCTGCAACCTGCTGTTCGAGAATTGCCGGATCCCCGAATTCAACCACATCAAGGGCGACTTCAAATCCACGATGTCGGTGTTCAACGACTCGCGGCCGATGGTCGGCGCGATGGCGCTCGGGGTCGCGCGCGCGGCGCTGGATTTCACCCGTGAAAAGCTCGCGGACCGAGGAATCGAAGTCAGCTACCGCGGCGGGATGCGGAGCCGCTCGGCCGTCGTCGATCGTTTCATCAGGCTGGAAGCTATTTTCGAAGCCGCGTTGCTGACAGTGCTGCGCTCCAAGTGGCTCGAGCAGCAGGCAGTGCCGCCTAAAGTGGAAGCCTCGATCGCGAAAGCGGCGGGCGGCAAGGCAGCTAGAAAAATTACCCAGGGATGCATCGACTTGCTGGGCCCGGAGGCGCTGTCCGAGGATCATCCGCTCGATCGATGCTTCCGGGACGGCCGCATTTTCGACATCTACGAGGGCGCCGGAGAAATCCAGCGCCTGATAATCGCGCGCTCGATTCTCGGCTACACCGGCCGCGATTTGAGGTAGATCGCCTCATAGCTGATCAAAATCCGGATCGCTATTCCTCGCCGGGAACCACTAAGTCCGCTTCCGTGGACCCAATTTTGAGTTTTCACTAGTCTGAAAATCATCACTTTTTATTCGGGAGGAAGAGATGAAACCAGGACTTCGCATCGCACTTGCTGCAACCGGAATTCTCTTCATATGTGTCTGGTCGCTACCGACGCACGCCCAGGGTAAGTACACCGTCAAGACGGGCTATCTGACTTGCCACGAGGCTTCGGGATGGGGATTCATATTCGGATCTTCGCGCCAGCTCAGATGCTCATACTCGTCTAACGGCGGACGAGTCGAATACTACGGCGGAAGCATCTCGAAGTTCGGCGCGGATATCGGTTATCTCAAATCGGCGGTGATCCTGTGGGCGGTCGCCGCGCCAACCAAGGACCTCAAGCCCGGGGCGTTGGAGGGGCACTATGGTGGTGCGAGCGCGAGCCTCACGCTCGGCGTGGGTGCCGGCGCGAACGTGCTGGTAGGAGGCTTTGATCAGTCGATCGCGCTTCAGCCTGTATCCGTCGAAGGGCAGAACGGACTGAACGTCGCGGCCGGAGTGGGGGAGCTCAACCTCAAATACCGCGGCGAGAGACCGCCGACCGAATAATAATCCCTTCGACGCGCGACCTGCGGTAGCCGTGGGCGCGCGTCACCATCCGGAGGTGTTCAGCCATGCGACGGTGCTGGTCAGATCGAATGAATTTGCGAGGTCCATCAGGTCCACGATCTTGCTGACATCGTCCATAGGGAAGGACTTTCCGGCTGGGAATATGGGTTCGACGCGGCAATAGCGATTGCCGAGCAGTTGCTGGCATTCGAAATCTGCCACGCCGACGCTGCCGTCCATCATCACGTTGAGGATCGGCTTGATCCATTGCGCGTCGCCCCAGTCGTGGTTCTGTCCGTCGATATATTGCAGCGAGGCGCCCGTGCCTATGGACAGCAGCGTGATCTCGTCCACTGTCGTCGCGCGTTCGCCGGCTATGTTGCGGCCATCCATCGCCTGCACAACGGCGGCCATGCTCGGGTTGTTGGCAATCACGCCGCCGTCGATGAATACGCCGTACGAGGGGAAGTAGGTGGGAGCCGCGCTGGTGGACATGGCGACGTCAACCAACAGAGACTCGCCGTCGCTGTCGTCGCCCGTAAAATTGTGGAAGAACTTCGGGTTCCAGGTACGCTGGGATGCATCGAGCGCCTGATTATCCAAACTGAACGAGGCGACCAGAACGCGTGGCGTTAAGTCTTTGAGTTTCTTAGCGCCGAAGGTTTCCTGCAGGATCTGCTTGAGATTCACATTGTCGTATTTCGCGCCGCTGAGTCCGCCGAGCTCGACAACGTCGCGCGTCCACGAGGAATCGAAGATCAACTTTCCGTTCGTAACATAGAGGTCGCGAATCTGAGCGGGGGTCATACCTGCAGCCAGGCCGAGAGCCAGGATTCCGCCCGTCGAGGTGCCGGCGAACATCGTAAGTGTGCCGGGTCGATCCTGCAGCAGGGCAGGATAGGCGCCTGACAGCCGATTCAGCAGAACCGCGGTCAGCACTCCGCGGATTCCACCTCCATCGCAGGAGAGTATTCGAAAGTTGGGCATGCGACGTCACCTCCAAAAGGTCCCGGACCGCATCCACGTGAGATAGGCTGGAAGTTAACCGCAATTCGCATCCTACGGTCAACCAGAATGTAACTTTATCGTACCGCTCGTAAGTAGAGAAGCGTCGGTTCGCGTCCTGGCTGGTTGCGAAATCCATCACCACAGTTTGTTGTTTTTGTGCTTCGTGGCACCGGTGTGGCGCGAATCCTGGCGCGTGCTGGTTTTTCTGACGGCCTCGATATTGTTACTAATGATGCCGGAACAGCCTGTATGATAGCGGCAACAAGATGAAATCGGTCGAGACGGCGGGCGCGGCGGACGGGCAGGCCCCACAGGAAGTCCTTGCCGTTTTGCGGCGGTTCTGGGGCTACGAAAATTTGCGGCCGCTGCAGTTGGAGGCGATTCAGGCCGGACTCGAGCGGCGCGACTCCCTCGTCGTGATGCCGACGGGAGGCGGCAAGTCGCTGTGCTACCAGGTGCCGCCCGCGGTCGCCGGTCGCACCGACGTCGTGGTCTCGCCGCTGATCGCGCTGATGAAGGACCAGGTCGATGCGCTGCGCGCATGCGGCTATCCGGCGGCGGCACTGCATAGCGGGATCGACCAGGCGGAGATTCGGGGCCTCGAGCGCGAGCTCGCCAATGGCCGTCATCATCTTATATTCGTCGCGCCGGAGCGCTTGCTGACGCCGCGCTTCCTGGAGCTTGCCGCGCGCCTCAAGGTTTCCAGCTTTGCGATCGACGAAGCGCACTGCATCAGCCAGTGGGGGCACGATTTCCGGCCCGAATATCGCAAGCTCGCGGAGCTGAAGACGCGCTTTAGAAGCGCGAGCATCCACGCTTACACGGCAACCGCGACCGAGCGTGTGCGCCGCGACATTGTCGAGCAACTCGGGCTCGAAGACCCCGCGGTGCTGGTCGGATCGTTCGATCGCCCGAATCTTCTCTACCGCGTGCGTCCGAAACTGGATGTGAACACGCAAATCGGGGCGACGATCCGTCGGCATAAGGATGAAGCGTCGATCGTCTACAGCATCAGCCGGAAGGATACCGAGCTGATCGCGCGTTACCTCGTATCGGAAGGCGTGCGCGCGGCGCCCTATCATGCCGGAATGGAGGCGGATGAGCGTCGTCGCACGCAGGACAGATTCGCCGCCGAGGAAATCGACGTGGTGGTGGCGACGGTCGCGTTCGGCATGGGAATCGATCGCAGCGATATTCGATGCGTCATCCATGCGGCGATCCCGAAATCGATCGAGGCCTACCAGCAGGAGACCGGCCGCGCCGGGCGTGACGGCTTGCCGGCCGAATGCGTGCTGTTCTACTCGGCGGCCGACGTTATCCGCTGGCACAACCTGATGGAACGGAGCGCGGAAGAAGCGGCGGCGTCTCCTGAAGTGGCCGAGAGCGGCAAACAGCTACTCGAGGAGATGCGGCGCTTCGCCACGGTTGTTCGATGCCGTCACGCTGCTCTGTCGGGCTACTTCGGCGAGACCTATCAAGGAGCAAACTGCGGTGCGTGCGACTTTTGCCTGGGCGAGGTCGAGGGCGTCGCGGATTCGACCGTGCTCGCGCAGAAGGTGCTGTCGTGCGTCGCTCGCGTCGAACAGCGCTTCGGCGTCGAGCACGTCGTGGACGTGCTGAGCGGCGCGACCAGCGAACGGATGCGTCGATGGGGCCATGAAAAGCTGTCGACTTATGGCATCATGAAGGACGTGCCGCGCAAGACCTTGACCAACCTCGTCTATCAGCTAGTGGATGCCGGCATGCTGGAGCGCACGCCCGGCGACCGCCCGGCGTTGAAGCTGAACGCGATGTCATGGGAAGTGATGCGAGGCCGGCGCCCAGTCAGCCTGCTACAAGCGAAAGAGTCCAAATCGAAAAGGACGCGAATCGAAGAAGCTTCGTGGCGCGATGTGGACGAGGCGCTGTTCGAGAGTCTGCGTAAATTGCGGCGCGAAATAGCCGCCGAGCGCGGGGTTGCCGCCTTCGTAATCCTCCACGACGCCACACTGCGCGAACTCGCGAGCGTCAAGCCCGCAACCATCGAAGAGCTGCGCGGGATCCGCGGGATGGGCGAAAAGAAAATCATCGACTTCGGCGCGCGCATAGTCGAGTGCATTAAGTCTCACCACTGAGAGAGCTAGTCCGGATTTTTTCGTGCTCTGATGCCTTGGTCAGGCGCTCAACCGGTTGATGCCGTCCAGCGCTGCATTCTTGTAGCACTCGGCGAGAGTCGGATAGTTGAAAACGGTGTTCACGAAATAGTCGATGGTGCCTTTAAGCGATATTACGGCCTGGCCTATGTGAACCAGCTCGACGGCGCCGTCGCCAATGATGTGGACGCCGAGCAGTTCGCGCGTCTCACGATGAAACAGCAGCTTCAAGACTCCGCTGTTGTCACCTAGAATGTGGCCGCGGGCGACTTCGCGGTAGGAAGCCTTGCCGACTTCGTAGGGAACGCCCTTGTTGGTCAGGCTCTCTTCGGTGGCGCCGACGAATGAGATTTCTGGAATCGTGTAGATTCCGTAGGGGAACAATTCAGGCGCGTGGTGCGCGGGAATTCGGAACGCCCGGCATACCGCGATTCGGCCCTGTTCTTTCGAAGTGGACGCAAGGCTGGGGAACCCGACTACATCGCCGACCGCGTAGATGTGCTCGACCTGGGTCTGATAGTCGCTATTGGTTTTCAGGCGGCCACGCGCGTCGCATGCAAGGCCGGCGGCTGCCAGATTCAGCTCGCCGGTCGCGCCGTTGCGGCCGGTGCTCGACAAAGCCTTGTCGGTAACTATCTGTTTTCCGCTTGCCAGACAGGTACGCACGTGGTTTTGGCCGTTCTCCCGGAAAACCTCGATGGACGAAACTTCTTCGCCCAAGCGCAGCGTCACGCGCCGTTCGCGCAAATGGTAGACCAGGCTTTCGACTATTTCCGCGTCAACGAAGTCCAGCAGCCGCGGGCGCATATCGATCAACGTCACGCGCACGCCCAGTGCCGCGAACATGCTCGCGTATTCGCATCCGATGACGCCCGCGCCAATCACCGCGAGCGTGCGCGGGAGCTCGTCGAGCTGCATGATATCGTCGCTGGAGAAGATGCAGGTTCCATCCAGCGGAGTGCGCGGGTCGCGTGCGGCATTCGTCCCAACGGCCAGCACGATCGTTGCGGCGGAAATCCGTCTCTGCAGACCGCTCGATTTGTCTTCGAGGTGCAGAACGTGCGGATCGACGAAGCTCGCGCTCGCGGTCGCCATCTCGACGCTGTTGCGCAGGAGCTGATGGCGCAGTACGTCGATCTCGTGACGCACGACCGGATCGACCCGGACCAGCAGGTCTTGAAAGGTGATTTTTTCCTTGACCCGGTAGGAATCGCCGTAGATTGCGTGCTCGCGATAGCCGGATAGATAGAGGATGGCTTCGCGCATGGTCTTGCTGGGAATGGTCCCGATGTTGACGCAGATACCGCCCACGATCGGCCTGCGCTCGATCATGATCACGCGTTTGCGGAGCTTGGCGCCCTGGATGGCCGCATGATGTCCGGCCGGACCGGAGCCTACAACGGCGAGATCGAAATCAAAGTCAGGCATCGCGAATAAGTTTTGCTCTTTGCACTAGCTGACGGAAGGACAAATCGCGCGGTTAAGCGAACCGACGAGACTACTATTCCTGACGGACTGCGAGCACTGGGCATGGAGCGTTGCGCAACACTTTCTCGGCGATGCTGCCTTCGACGAGCCGCGCCAGCCCGCGCCGGCCGTGTGTGACCATCACGATCAAGTCGGCGGGCAGCTTGGTTGCGACCTCGGTGATAACCTCGGCGGGCGGTCCCATCTTGTCGAGGATCTCCCATTTTACTTCCGCCAGATGTTGCTTCGCGATCGCGGTCAGCTTGTCGCGATCGAGGCTTTCCTGGCGCTTGATGAGCTCCACGTACTGCGGCATCCCGCTCACGTCCATCTCGACCGGGACGATGTGCAGAACGAATACCGTGCCGTCGTGGTCTTTCGCCAGTTTCGCGGCCAGCTCGAGAGCGTTGAGCGAGCTTTCGTCGAAGTCCACCGGGGCCAGGATTCGTTTGAACGGGAATGCCATTTCATCTCCCTGGCGTATGCTCATGACACCTAGAACGCATGGCGGAACAGCCAGAACAGGAACGCCGACAGCATGATCGAAGCGGGCAGCGTCAGAATCCACGCCATCGCGATATTGCGTACCGTCTCGAATTGCAGGCCGGACTTGTTGGCCATCATAGTGCCTGCGACGCCCGATGACAGCACGTGCGTTGTACTCACGGGAAGCCCGTAGTAGTCGGCAGCCGCGATCGTGGCGGCCGCGGTAATCTCGGCGGCGGCGCCTTGTCCGTAAGTCAGGTGATCCTTGCCGATCTTTTCGCCGACGGTCACGACGATTCGCTTCCACCCGACCATCGTACCCAGACCTAGTGCCATCGCGACGGCGACCTTCACCCAACCAGGGATGAACTTGGTCGCCAGATCGATGTGCTTCTTGTAGTTGTCCAGCGTCGTCCAATCCGCGGCGCTGAAGGCCGGGTTAGCCTGCTTCTTGAGCAGCCGGAAGGCTTCGCTGGTGAGGTACATGTCATTGCGGAAGTTACGGGCGAATTGCGGAGGCACGTTGGCCATCGCTTTGTACATTCTCAGCTCATTGGCGATGTCATTGACGATTTGGCGGAGCGCTAGCATCGTGTCGGGAGTGAAGGTCTTCGACCGGATGTATTCCTGCACGACGTCGCGTGGATCGCCCGGGACCACCGCGCTTGCGGAAACATGCTGGTCCAGAACACTAACGGTCTGCGCCGATACCGCGACAAAGTCCGCCGTAGCACTTGCCGGCACGGCGCGATTAAGTGCATAGGCGGTAGGAACGAGACCTATCAGAATCAGCATGATGAGACCCATGCCCTTCTGACCGTCGTTCGAGCCATGCGCGAAGCTTACGGCCGTGCAAGTCAGAATCAGCAGTCCACGAATCCAGAACGGGGGCGGCTCAGTTCCCTCAGGAGCTTCGTACAAGCGCTTGTCGGTGATAAACGCCTTGAAGAGGAGCAGCAGCCCGGCGGCCACCGCAAATCCTACGATCGGCGAAACCAGCAGTGACTTACCGATGTTGGCGGCCTGACCCCAGTCAACGCCGCTGGTGCCTGTCTTCACGGCCATCAACTGGTTGGCGATACCGACACCTATGATCGATCCTATAAGAGTATGAGAGCTGGATGCGGGAAGACCCAGATACCATGTCCCGAGATTCCAGATCATCGCGGCGACCAGCAACGCGAACACCATCGCGAAGCCGCCGGCGCTGCCCACTTGCAAAATCAGCTCGACCGGCAGCAGCGATAAAATGCCGAAGGCTACGGCGCCGCTGGAGAGCAGCACTCCCAGGAAATTACACATTCCCGACCATGCAACCGCGATGTGTGGCTCCATCGAGTGCGTATAGATAACGGTCGCAACGGCGTTGGCGGTGTCGTGGAAGCCGTTGACGAACTCGAAGCCGAGCGCGATCAGCAGCGCGCCGCCGAGCATCAGGAACGGGCGAATCGACGTAGCTTTCTCGACGCTAAGATCGGAAATCAGATGGGTGGCGACGTAACAAGCCCGCGGCGAGAATCAATCCAAAGATGATTATCGGGACTGTACCCGTTTTTCTCGCGAGTTTTTCGCTGACTGCACCACTCGCCGGAATTGCACTTTCGATAGTCGCTGCCACGGCGTTCTCCCCTGTCCCGGTCGCTCTGTCTTTGCGACCCGCAGGTATACGGCGCGCAGCTTACGGGCACATC
>JBAWCX010000409.1:0-14198 GCA_049590495.1 Binatus sp. (SeqCode) | reverse complement strand
GTCCTGCGTCGCTCCACCCAGCTCGACGAGCAGAAACGACCGCCCGACCGGCAGAAACCGCACGCCCGGCATCTGCTTGATGCGAGCGAACTCGGGAAGATTCTCATCGAAGCCTTCCAGCGCTTCGGGGCGATGCTCGAGCAGCCACGGTGTTTGATCCGCCGCGACGAATACGTCGTCGAATCCGAGCACGGCCAGCGCGACTTCATTGGGGCGCGGCACGGCGCGCATCGTCGCGCGAAGAACTGTAGCGAGCGTGCCCTCAGAGCCGACGAGCGCGCGCGCAAGGTTGAAGCCGCGCTCCGGCATCAGCTCGTCGAGGTTGTATCCGGAGACGCGGCGCGGCAGCTTCGGGAAATGAGCGCGCACCGAATCCGCGCAATGGTCGCGAAGTTCGCGGGTACGCGAATAGAGCTCGCCCTCGCGGCCGCCGCGCGCTATTGCCGCGTCGAGCTGTGCGTCGTCCATCGAGCCCGTGAGAGAAATTTCCGTGCCGTCGTAGAGGACGACCTCGAGCGCCTCGACGTTGTCGACGGTCTTGCCGTACGCTGCTGAATGCGCGCCGCATGAGTTGTTGCCGATCATGCCGCCGATGGTGCATCGATCTTTCGTCGACGGATCGGGCGCGAAGGAGAGGCCGTGCGGTGCGAGCGCGGCGTTGAGATGGCTCTGGACAACGCCGGGCTCGACGTGCGCGACGCGCGCGCCGGCGTCGATCGCGATTACTCGATTCATGTACTTCGAGAAGTCGAGCACCAGCGCCGCGTTGCACGCCTGGCCGGCGAGGCTGGTGCCGCCGCCGCGCGCTAGAATCGGCATCGAGTTTTCGCGTGCGAGCGAAAGCGCCGCGATTACGTCGCCCTCGTGGCGCGGAATCACGACGCCGACCGGCACCTGTCGGTAGTTCGACGCGTCGGTCGCGTAGGCCGCGCGAGTGCCGGCGTCGAAGCGCACTTCGCCTTCAATCTGGCGCGCGAGTTCGAGCTTCAGCGAATCGAGCGAGGCCATCGTAGTGGCCCGATTCTATTCGAGGAGTGGACGCGCGGAACAGCGCGCCTGAGACTTATAGCGGGAGATCCTTCAGGCCGGGCTTTGGCGCGCCTACCAGCGCGACCATTTTGCCTTCGGGGGCGCGGTTTTCGTGCATTGCCTGGTGGCATTCGGGGATTTCGGCGAAGGTGTAGGTCTTGGCGAGGCACGGATCGATCTTGCCGTCGAGCACGAGCTGATTGAACGCGTAGGCTTGCTCGTCGTTGGCGAAGTGCGAGCCCTGCAGGCGCTTCTGCCGCATCCACAGGTAGCGCAAGTCGGCGACCGCGTTGTAGCCGGTGGTGCCGGCGCAAATCACAACCATCCCGCCCGTGTCGCAGACGAACACCGAAGTGGGAATGGTGTCTTCGCCGGGATGCTCGAATACGATGCGCGGATTTTTGCGTTCACCGACGATGTCCCAAATCGCTTTGCCGAACGCGCGGCATTCCGCGGCCCACTTGTTGTACGCCACGGTATCTTTCCAGTGCGGCATCATGCCCCAGTGCAGGAATTTTTTTCGGTTGATGCAGCCCTTGGCGCCGAGCTTTATGCAGAAATCGATTTTGCGATCGTTGCTGACGATGCCCACCGGAATGCCGCCTTCCGCCTTGACGATCTGAATCGCCATGCATCCGAGACCACCCGACGCGCCCCAAATCAGCACCACGTCGCCGCGGCGCACGACATGCGGCGCCCATCCCATCAGCATCCGGTATGCGGTCGCGCCCACCAGCGAAGGACCGGCGGCCTCTTCCCAGGTGAGGTGCGTGGCCTTGGGCATGCACTGATGCGCCTGCACGCGAGCGAACTGCGCGAAACTTCCCCAGTTGGTTTCGTAGCCCCAGATTTTGAACGACGGGTCGTACATCGGATCGTCGCCGTTGCGGATCGCGGGCGAGTTGCGATCCCAGACGCCGCAATGAATCACGACGCGGTCGCCGACCTTGACGTTGTGCACGTCGTGGCCGATGGCATACACGATTCCCGAGGCGTCGCTGCCACCGATATGAAAATCCGAATGATCGTACTTCGCTTTCTGACGCGCGCCGATCACGTCCACCGGCGTGCCGAGCGCGGCCCACACGTTGTTGAAGTTCACGCCCGCGGCCATCACGTAGACGAGCACCTCGTCGGCGCGGATTTCCGGGACCGCGATTTTCTCGATCTTGAATGCATGCATCGGGTCGCCGAAGCGGTCCGCACGGATCACCTGCGCGTACATCTGCTTCGGCACCTGGCCGATTGGGGGCACGTGCCCGATCTCGTAGATTTCCTTGTGGTTCATTTCGATTGGTTATTGGTTACCACCGCGCCGATGCCCGCTGATAGGGCCGGCTGCCGGTTGGCTCCAGTTTCTGGTTTCGATTTGCGGGTTCAATAGCGTGCGGGAAGCTACCTGTTTGCCGCCGATTTGACAATACTTACCTGCGGGACGTTAGGGAACGGGTGACTCGATTTTAATGAAACCCACGGTGGGTTTCATACTTCCTTTGGCAGGGGTGACCCCTGCACCCAATGGTAAGATTGACGCGCCACCTTTAATTCCATAAAAAACGGATTCGGCTTCAGGACTTTTCACGATTCCGCGATCATAGGAAGCAAGGCAGCCTGACTTACATGGCGGTGCGCAAAATCGAGCGTGGCCACTACTTCGAGGACTTCGAGGTCGGCCATTTATTCAAGCATCATTGGGGTCGCACTATCAGCGAAGGCGACAACAGTTTCTTCTCGAGCGTCACGATGAACTTCAACCCCAGCTACTTTAATCGCGAGTACGCGCAGAGCCTCGGCTACAGGAACGTGGTCGTCAATCATATGCTGGTGATGAACGTCGTGTTCGGGCTGTCGGTCGAGGATCTCAGCGAGCGTGCGATCGCGCATCTCGGCTACGAAAAAATGAAATGGCACGCGACGGTCTATCCCGGCGACACGATTACGTCCGAGTCGCTGGTGCTCTCCAAGCGCGACACCTCGCGGCCCGATCGTGGCGTCGTGAAGTTCCGCACCACCGGCTACAACCAACGCGGCGAAAAGGTGCTCGAGTACGAGCGGCCGGTCCTGATTCGCAAGCGCAATCCCGCTAGTGTCGCTTAGGAGCACACGATGCCGCTAGTTACCCCTGAGCACGAATTTATCCGGCGATCGGTCCGCGAGTTTGTCGAGGCCGAGGTCAAGCCGATTGCCAACGATCTCGATCGGCAGAACAAGGAAATCCCTGAAAGTATCCTCAAGCAGATGGCCGAGCTCGGCTACTTCGGCGTGATTTTTCCGGCTGAAGACGGCGGCATGGGGCTGGATTACATCTCGATGGCGATTGTCACCGAGGAGTTGTCGCGCGGATGGCTGAGCGTCGGCTCCGTAATGACGCGCAACATCATTACCGGCACGCTGATCAGCGCCAACGGCACGCCTGAGCAGAAAAAGAAATTCCTGCCGCCGATTGCGCGCGGCGAGATTCTGACCGCGGCCGCCTTCACCGAGCCCGATTCGGGGAGCGACACGGCGTCGTTCAAGACACG
Source organism: Binatus sp. (SeqCode) (assembly GCA_049590495.1). GTDB lineage: Bacteria > Desulfobacterota > Binatia > Binatales > Binataceae > Binatus. The sequence continues at coordinate 10,647 of JBAWCX010000409.1, read as the reverse complement.
CGCGGTCAAGCAGGGCGACGGCTACCTGATCAAGGGATCGAAGATGTGGTGCACGTTCGCGAATCGCGCGCACATGCTCACCGTCATGACGCGCACCGACCCGGACATCTCGAAGCGCCACAAGGGGCTGTCGCTGATCCTGTTCGAGAAGGAGCCGGGCGACGACTTCATGCCGCCGACTTTGACCGGCTCGCCGATTCCGACCATCGGCTACCACGGGATGCGCAGTTATGCGCTGCAATTCGACGACGCGTTCGCGCCCAAGGCGAACCTGATTGGCGGCATAGAAGGGCGCGGGTTCTATCAACTGATGGCGAGCTACGAGGCCGCGCGAATCCAGACTGCGGCGCGCGGCGTCGGCGTCGCGCAGGCCGCGTTCGAATGCGCGGTCAAGTATGCGAAAGATCGCAAGCAGTTCGGCCAGCCTATAGGCGACTTCCAGGTGATTCGGCACAAGCTCGCGCATATGGCCGTCGAGATCGAAGCGGCGCGCCAGCTTTGCTACTTCGCCGCCGCCGAAAAAGATACCGGCAAGCGATGCGACTACGAGGCGGGCCTGGCCAAGGCGTTCGCCGCCGAGATGGCCGAGCGGGTCACGCGCGAGGCGATGCAGGTGCACGGCGGCTATGGCTACTCGATGGAGTTCGAGGCGCAGCGCTTCTGGCGCGACGCGCGCGTGCTGTCGATCTTCGAGGGCACCAGCGAAATTCAGTACGAGGTCATCGGCCGGCGTATCATGGAGCAGAACTGACGGCGATGAGCATCACCAGCGACGGCAGCTACTTCGAGGATTTCACGGTCGGCGACACGCTCGTCCATCAGCGCGGCCGCACGATAACCGAGGCCGACAATCACAACTTCACTTCGCTGGTGATGAACACCGCCGAGCTGCACTTCAACCAGGATTTGATCGACAAGAATCCAGGCGCGTATGTCGGCGGCAAGTTGCTGGTATACGGCGGCGTCGTGCTGGCGTTCACGGTCGGGCTTGCGTCGGAGGACACCAGCGAGAACGCGATCGCCGAAGTCGAGATGGACAACGGCAAGCATACCAACCCGGTGTTTCACGGCGACACGATCTACGCCGAGTCCACCGTGCTCGAGAAGCGCGACGCGGACCGGCCCGACGCTGGCCTGGTGAAGTTCAAATTGATTGGCAAGAAACCCGACGGTACGATCGTCGTCGAAATCGAGCGCACCGTTTTGATCAAGCGCAAGACTCATTACCTGCCGGCCTGAGAAAATCAGCGGGAGAATCGATCAATGTACGTATTGGACAAAGGCACACGCTTCGTAATTCCGCGCACCGAGATGACCTATCCCGGCCACAACATGAAGCTGCACGTCACGGCCGCGGACGCGGTCAAGGCGCCCGTCGATCACGTGATGGCGGACTTCGAAGACGCGTGCCCGTATGAGTTCAAGGGCGAGAAGAGCCGCAAGGTGATGGTCGAGGCGCTCAACACGCTCGATTTCGGCAAGAAGGTCGTCACGGTGCGCCCCAACAATATCCATTCGAAGTTTTTCAAGGGCGACATGGAGGCGATCGTGCTCGGCGCGCCTAATCGCTTCCACGGTATCATGCTGCCGAAGACGCGCGGGCCCGAGGAGATTCGCGAGGTGTCGAAGCTGCTCGACGATTTGGAAAAGCGCGGCGGCTGGAAGTACCGAATCCAGATCGAGTCGCTCATCGAGACGCCGCACGCGCTGATTCACGCGTACGAAATCGCGACTGCGTCGGACAGGATGTGCGGGCTGGTGTTCGGCATCGCCGACTACGCCGCAAATCTCGGCATCCGTGAGATCGTCGAGAATCAGAACCAGAATTTTCACTACTCGAAGCAGGCCGTGGTCGTCGCCGCCAAGGCCGCGGGCCTCCATGCGATCGACAACGTCTATTTGCGGCTGTGGCGCAACACTGACTCGCCCGAGCGCGTCAAGGAACTGCAAGACGGGCTGCGCGAGAAGAACGTCGGCGCCGCGAACCTCGGGATGGACGGCACGTGGGTGATACATCCACAGCAGGCGGAGATCGCCAACGCGTGCTATACGCCGAGCGTCGAGCAGGTCGAGGAAGCGCGTCGAGTAATCAAGCTCTACCACGAGAAGGGTGGCGGCTCGATGGCCGATCCCAAATCGGGCGAGATGATCGACGAGGCGACGATCAAGATCGGCCTGATGGATCTAGCCAAGGGCGCGCAGGCGGGCCTGGTCTCCGACACCGAGCTAAGAGATTGGTCGGCAAAGAGCCGCGAGATAACAGGCTACGACATCCTGGAGCTGATGCGGCGCGTCGCGTAACCGCCTCTCCCACTCTGGACAAGAGAGGGCAAAGCCGCACGACTAATGGAGCGCGTACAGAAAACTCGCAAGACAATGGAGGCCCTGAATCGGGCTTCCGCGTCGAACGGAAAAGGCTTGGACGAGGTCACGCTGGACCGGGCCCTGGATCGTTTGATTGAAACCATGGATGGGGTCAATCGCGAACTAGACGATCTGCTCGCCAAAGCCAAGAAATAGGCACGTCTCGCGCATCGTTGAAGGGTCGGACTCGCAAGGGTCCGGCCTTTGCTTTTTTAGACCGCGCGCTACAAAAGCTAGTGGCGCGGGTTGTGGTTCCAAACAAGTGCCCACGCGCGCGCACTCCGCGCGCGGTGCGTTGTTGCTACGCGTGCTGGAAAATGTAACAACAGATGGTTCGGGCGGGGTCGTAGTTCAGCCCGGTTAGAACGCCGGCCTGTCACGTCGGAAGTCGTGGGTTCAAATCCCATCGGCCCCGCCAAAAATTGACTCTATCAGGTGTACGAATTTGAAGCTGACCGAACAAACCCGCAGCATCTCGCGCGAGAATGGGCTGCGCGACCGCAACTGGGTGGTGATCGACGCAAGCGAGCGAGCGCTCGGACGAGTGGCGTCGCGCGCCGCCAGCCTGCTGACCGGCAAGACCCGGCCCGACTACACTCCCAACCAGGATACCGGCGACTTCGTCGTTATCATCAACGCCGCCAAGGTTCGTCTGACCGGATCGAAAGCGCTCGGCAAGGTGTATTATCGCCATACCGGATGGCCGGGTGGAATTCGCACGACAGCCGCGGGCAAGATGCTCGACGCCAAGCCGGAGCGACTGCTCGAAATTGCGGTTAAGGGGATGCTGCCGAAGAATCGGCTCGGCCACCAGATTTTCAACAAGCTCAAAGTCTATCGCGGCCCTGAGCATCCGCACGCAGCGCAGAAGCCCAAAACGGTTGTCGTCTAACAAGGTACGATCTTTCCATGGCAGAAAAGAAAAACATCATCTGGACAACGGGACGGCGCAAGACCGCGGTGGCGCGCGTGCGAATGCTGGCGGGCACCGGCACGATCACGATTAACGAGCGCACGCTCGAGGACTACTTCCCGCGGCCGACCTCGCGCATGCGGATTCTGGAGCCGTTCGAGGCGACGGAGACCGTGGGGCAATACGATGTGCTGGTGAGCGTCGAGGGCGGCGGAATCGCCGCGCAAGCCGACGCGGTCCGTCATGGGATTTCGCGTGCACTGGTCAGCGCGACCGAGACGCTGCGGCCGACGCTGCGCAAGGGCGGGATGCTGACCCGCGATCCGCGCGAGGTCGAGCGCAAGAAGTACGGGCGTCACAAGGCGCGCAAGCGGCCGCAATACTCCAAGCGGTAGTACGATCGAATCCGCGCGTACGACGCGGGATTTCATGTTTAAGACGAGAGGGCGTGAGCGATGCTCGCGCCCTTTTCATTTTTGCCGATATTGCGGGCGCTTTCCGCGGGTGTTTGACAAATCCTTACGCGGACCAATACAAGAAGAGCGCCGAGTAGGAGCGGGCGCCGCCAGATGCGTCGAGAGCGAAGTAGTCTTTGTGCCGGACTTGAGTTGGGGTTTTTACTCGTGTGCGCGCTGCTGCTCGTGGCATCCGCGACTGCGCTGGCGCAGACTGCCGCCGGATCATTCGGGTCGGTAAGTGGTCAGGTGGAAATTCGGCGGGCCCGCGGCGCGACAATTGGAGCGGCGGCCGGCGTCGGCGTCAACGTAGGAGATCGAATCGTCACCGGCCCCAGCGCTCACGCCGTTATCGTCCTCAACGACCAGAGCCGGCTCGAACTGGGCGCGGCCAGCAGCATCACGCTCGATCAGTTCACGATTAACGGCGGAGCCGCTTCGATACGCGTCAGCTTGTTTACGGGCGTGATGCGATCGATTGTCAACGCCGCGGCGGGCGGGGCGCCGGACGATTACCAGGTGCATACTCCGAACGGGGTCGCGGTGGTGCGCGGCACAAAGTTCGATACCGCGTATACCGAGAATGCGATCAGGCCCGGTTACCAGGGATGCGAACGATATACTGACGTCTCCGTCTATCAGGGCACAGTCAACCTGGCGCCCTTGGCGGCTCCCAACGCGGGCGAGGATATCAGCACGGGCTACGAGGCGACGTTGCCATGCGACAAACCTCCAACGGCGGCCGGACCGCTTGCGATGACCGGTGCGACGTCGCTGGACAGCGCAAGCGCCGGCGGCGGCGCCAGCTTCGCGGGAGTGGCGCGGGGAGCGAGCGCCGCATCGGTGCCAGCTTGTGCGGTGTGCGTGAAGATGACGACGATTCCGGCCAGTGGAACTGCTGGTGAACATTTTTAAGGGAGGAGGTGACACCTAGCCTCGACGCATCAGGCAAAAACAACGCCGTTGGGAGTTTCGGGTCGCGGGCCGGGTGGTTAGCAGCGGACGCGCCGTCAAGATAAGCTCGGATCGCTAACCATGGCGAAAGCACAACCGTCGCACGCGGCTCTCAGGTTTTCGTGGCGCACCTTCCTGTTCGGAATCGTGCTGCTGGCTTTCTGGTTCGCGTTCCACCAACGCTTCTTCCTGGCGTTCGAGCGGATGGATCTGACCTCCTACGACCTCGAAATAAATGCCATCCCCCCGCATCCCTCCTCAGGCCTCATCGCGATCGCCGTGGTCGACGACAATAGTATCGTGCAGCTCGGGCAATGGCCGTGGCCGCGGATCGTGCTCGCGAAGCTGGTGGATGCGCTGAAGGACTACAAGGTCAAGGTCATCGGATTCGATGCGATCTTCAGCGAGGCTGACAAGGGCGATGTAGCGCGCGGGCAAACAAGTGAAAAGCTCGCGGCACTTGGCCTGGAGCCGAACGAGATACGCCAGGTGCTGGGTCCGAGCAACGACGAGGCATTTACCGCGGCGATGAAAGCGCACGGCTTGACCGTGCTTGGCTACGCGTTCGAGAGCCATCATTTCCAGAGCAACATTGGAATTGACAAATCGGCGGGCTACCTGGACGTAATTCGGGATCCCGGGCCGCTGGGCTTCGGAATCGTGCGGCAGACTCCGGGCAAGCCGCACGATTTGATCAAGGCGCAGGGGTATCAGCCACCCTTTGCGCTGCTCGAGGACGCGGCGCACTCGACCGGATTCTTCGACGTTGACGCGGATGCCGACGGTGTAATCCGCACCGAGATGACGGTGATCCGCTTCAAAGACCGCTACTGCGTGCCGCTCTTTCTCGCCGTCGCGGACGCGTATGCGGACGGCGCGCCGATGACATTGGGAATCGACGTCAACGGAGTAGCCGGGGTTACCATCGGCGGTGTGTCAATACCGGTCGGCGACGACGGCCGGATGCTGGTGAATTTCCGCCGCAGCCCCAATCCATTCCCGCACTACTCGATCTCGGACATCATCAATCACAAAATCGCGCCGCAGAACCTCGAGGGTAAGATAGTTCTGGTTGGTGCAACCGCCCACGGGCTCGGCGATCGTGGTGTAACACCCATCGATGGCGATATGGCGCGCGTCGAGATCCACGCCCACGCACTCGACAACCTGATTCAAGGCGACTTCATCCAGAGATCCTACGAGGCCGTGGAGATAGCGTTCTTCGCCGCCTTCTTGATGGGAATAGCGGTAGCGATTGGCGTCGCGTGGATGTCCGCGATGGGGTCGGCGGCGTGGGCCGTGCTGCTGGCGGTCGGCTATTTCGTTTACACCCGGTCGCGGCTGGTCAACGACGGCCTGGTCGTAGGCCTGGTCTTCCCGTTGCTGACCGTGGTGCTCATGTACATGTTCCTGGCGGGCTATCGGTACATCACCGAAGGCCGCGAAAAGCGGTATTTGCGCACCGCCTTCGAGCATTACTTGAACCCCGACGTGATCACATCGGTGCTGGATTCGCCGCATGGTTTGAAACTCGGCGGCGAGAAGCGTCATCTGGCAATCCTCTTTGCCGATATCGTCAGCTTCACCAAGCGCGCCGAGAAGACCGAGCCGGAGGAGCTGCTGGCGCTGCTGAACACCTACATGACCTCGATGATCGACGTGATCTTCAAGACTGGCGGAGTCGTGGACAAGCTGATGGGCGACGGGATCATGGCCTTCTGGGGCGCGCCCAACGACCTCGAAAATCCGTCGCGCGCCGCCATCGACTGCGCACTCAAAATGCTCGAGAATCTGCGCTACCTCCAGACCCACGATCCGCGTTTCGCCGACCTCGACATCGGCATCGGCATCTCGACCGGCGAGGTCGTAGTCGGCAATCTCGGCGGCGAAAACCGCTTCGACTACTCCTGCATCGGCGATACGGTCAACTTCGCTTCGCGGCTGGAGGCGCTGACCCGCCATTTCAAGGTCCATCTGCTGGTGAGTCGTCAAACCTATGCCGAAGCCGCCGGCGGCTACATCGGGCGCGAGCTCGGCCTGGTGAAGGTCAAAGGAAAAGAACTATACGTGCCGATCGTTCACGTCGCCGGACGCGAGAATGACAGCGTCGATCCTGTTTTCTATCGCAACTTCGACGACGTGCTGACCAAGATTCGAGCGGGCGACGTCTCTTCCGCGCGGGCGGAACTCGAGCTGCTGGGCGAGTCGCGTCCGGATGATACTCCGGTGCAGATTTATCTGGACAGGCTTGCCGCCGACCCCGAGCATCCGCCCACCGATATGCTCTTCGAGTTCGAGACCAAGTAACTGGATAGGCGCGCGCAATTCTGATACTTGAGTTGTTTCGACCGCGATCGCATAAGGAGCATTGAGATTCCACAAGTGGCTACGCACGACAAGGTCAAGGTGGCTGTGGTCGGCGCCTCCGGATACTCGGGTATCGAGGCGGTCCGCATCCTCGCCAGCCATCCGTTCGTCGAGCTGAGCGTGCTCACCTCCGAGCACTATGCCGGGCGCGAGGTCGCCGACGTTTACCGGCACATGGCCGGCGTCGACTTGCCGCCGTTCGAGGAATTGCGCCCCGACCTGGTCCAGGGCCGCGCCGACGTCGCGCTCTCGTGCCTGCCCGAGACGGTGGGCACCACGCACACCGCGGAACTCGTCAAAGCCGGCGTCAAGGTGGTGGATCTTTCCGCGGACTTTCGCTTCAAGGACGCGGCACAGTTCCGCGCCACTTACGGCGTCGAGCATCCCGCGCCGCAACTCCTCAAGGAGGCGGTTTACGGGCTCAGCGAATTCCATCGACACGAACTTCGCGAGGCGCGCCTCGTCGCCACCCCCGGATGTTTCCCGACCGGCGCACTGCTCGCACTGCTGCCGCTTATCAGGCGCGACTTGATCGAGCCGTCGTCGATAATCATCGACGCGAAGTCGGGTACGACTGGCGCGCGCCGCGCAGCCTCGATCGAGCAGCTGTTCGCCGAGGTCAACGAGAATTTCCGCGCCTACAAGGTCGGCAATCATCGCCACGTTCCCGAGATGGAGCAGGAAATCTCCGCCGCGCTCGGCCGCGACATCGCGCTGCTGTTCGTGCCGCATCTGCTGCCGATCACGCGCGGCCTGCTGAGTTCGATCTTCATGCGCCCGCGCGCCGGCACTACCGAGAGCGACGTTCACGCCGCGTTCGAGGCCAGCTTCGCCAAGTCGCGCTTCGTGCGAATCCTCAAGCCGGGGGAGCTGCCCGAGCTGCGCAACGTCCGCGCCACGAATTTCTGCGAGCTGGCGTTTATCCTCGATCGCCGCAGCGAGACCCTGCTGGTAATAACCGCGATCGACAACCTCGGCAAAGGCGCCTCGGGGCAGGCCGTCCAGAACATGAACCTGATGCTGGGCTACGACGAAGCCGCCGGCCTGCTAGCCGCCGCTCCGGTTCCATAAAACGACTGCTCGCCCTCGCACTGACTCTCTGCAATCCTCCGTTCAGAATGCAAACTTGCCTTGCGCGACGCCGTGCCATATTTTGAACTGTACTTTCTGGTTATGAGTAATCTTCGTCGCCTGATTTAACTACGGTCTCCGGCACAGCTTATGTGGATCGTCCGCCTCGCGCTTCGCCGGCCGCTCTCCGTCGCCGTGATGGCGCTCCTGATGCTCGTCCTCGGCGCGCTGAGCTTCGGCCTGATGAACGTCGACATCTTCCCGTCGATCGATCTGCCGGTCGTGCTGGTGGTCTGGAACTACCCGGGCCTGTCCGCCTTCGACGTCGAGCGCCGCATGGTCTTCATCTCCGAGCGCGCTTACTCGACCACCGTCAACGGTATCGAGCACATCGAATCCGAATCGATCAACGGTATCGGGCTGCTGAAGGTTTATTTCCAACCCGGCAGCGACATCGGCGCCGCGATCGCGCAGATAAATGCAGTCTCCGAGACCATCCTGACCAACCTGCCGCGCGGCGTCGAGCCACCGCAGATCATTTCCTACAACGCCAGCAACGTGCCAGTCGCGCAGCTTAACATTTACAGCGACGTTCTCTCGACCGCCAAACTCTTCGACTACGGCCTCAACTTCATCCGCATCCAGCTCTTTACGATTCCCGGCTTCTCCTCGCCCGCTCCGCTGGGCGGCGTCCAACGCGCGGTGATGGCGAACCTCGATCCGACCGCGCTTTACGCCAACGGGATTTCCGCCTACGACGTCGGCAACGCACTGGACGCGACCAACGTCGTCATCCCGTCGGGCACCGCCAAGATGGGCAACTACGAATACAACGTCGACTTGAACATGTCGGTGCCGAAGGTCTCAGACTTCAACAAGATACCCATCAAGTACCTCAATGGCGCGCCGGTTTTCCTCGACGACGTTGCGCACGTCACCGACACCCATCAGCCCCAAACCAACGTGGTGCGTTTCAACGGAACGGATGCCACCTACCTGCTGGTCGTCAAGCACGCCGACGCTTCCACGCTGACCGTCGTCGATGACGTCAAGGCAAAGCTGGGCGAAATCCGCGCCACCGCGCCCAAGGGCCTCAAGGTGTTGCTGACGTTCGACCAGTCGCAATTCGTGCGCGCGGCGCTGAAAGACGTGGTGCAGGAGGCGGTCACCGCCGCGTTCCTGGTCGCCGTCATGGTGCTGCTGTTCCTCGGCTCGCCGCGCAGCATGATTATCGTCATCACCTCGATTCCGTTGTCGATTATGACCGCGATCATCTGCCTCAAGCTCAGCGGCCAGACCATCAACACGATGACGCTGGGTGGCCTCGCGCTGGCGGTGGGAATGCTGGTTGACGACGCCACCGTCGAGGTGGAAAACATCCATCGCAATCACGCCATGAACAAACCGCTGCTGGTCGCGATTCTGGACGGCGCGTCGCAGATTGCCATGCCGACCCTGGTCGGCACGCTGTCGATTTGCATCGTCTTTTTTCCGGTGGTGCTGCTGACGGGAGTCGCGCGCTTTCTGTTCACGCCGCTGGCGCTCGCGGTGGTGTTCTCGATGCTGACCTCGTACCTGCTGTCACGTACTCTGGTCACTACGATGGCGCGTTATTTGCTGCCCGACACCCACGAGGAGAACCTGGGCAGTGGCAGATGGGGGCGCATGGTGCGCGCTTTCGACGCCCGCTTCGAGCGGGTCAAGCATTATTATCGGATCGGACTCGCCAAGTTCATCGCGCGCCGAAGTTTCTCGCTGGTCTTTGTCGCAATCATCATTCTGTCTTCGTCTGCGATCCTGCTGGTGGTCGGCGAGGATTTTTTCCCCGCGATCGACGCCGGCATGATGAGCTTGCACGTGCGGATGCCGACCGGAACCCGCGTCGAACACACCGAGTATGTGATCGACCAGATCGAGCGCGCGATTCGCACCGTGGTGCCCGCCAAGGAGTTGGTGGGCATCAGCGACAACATCGGGCTGCCGCTCTCCTACGATTTGGCGTTCTATCAAACCGATACGATCGGACCGCAGGATGCCGATGTGCTGATCCAGTTGCAGCCCGAGCATAAGCCGACGGCGATCTACCTGAATAAAATTCGGGATCTTCTGGCGCGCCGGTTTCCAAATGTCACCACCTACTTTCAGGCCGCCGACATCGTCAGCCAGGTACTGAATTTCGGCTTGCCCGCAGCTATCGATGCGCAGATTAACGGCAACAACCTGCAGGCCGACTACGACATCGCGCTGCGCCTCGAGAATCGCATGCGGCTGATTCCCGGCGTCAGCGATCTTCGGATCGCCGAGCCGCAGGATTACCCGACCTTCTATGTCGACGTCGATCGCGACAAGGCTCTGCAACTCGGCATCACGCAGCAGGAGGTCACCTCGAGCGTGCTCGCTACGCTCTCCGGCGCCTCGCTGTTGCAGCCGAACTTCTGGCTCGATCCCGTAAACGGCGTCAACTACAGCGTCATCGCGCAGTCGCCACAGCATCTGATCGACTCGGTCGCCGCGCTGTCGAAC
>JBAWCX010000408.1:0-9906 GCA_049590495.1 Binatus sp. (SeqCode) | reverse complement strand
GCATCGTTGATCGCGCGTATTCCCTTTTCTCCCTTTCAAGCATAATGGAAACTAGCCCGAATGGACGTATCCGTAATTTTACCGGTCATGAACGAGGCCGAAAACCTGAGGATCCTGATCCCCAGGCTCATCGCGTCGCTCGACCGCGAGCGCCTTACGCATGAGATCATCGTGATCGACGGGCCGTCGAGCGACGGCACTCGCGAAACGGCGGAAGCGCTCGGCGCGCGAGTCGTGGGGGAACGCCGGCGCGGATTCGCGGGCGCGATGGAAACGGGCTTCGCGGAGGCTCGCGGCGACTACGTGCTGACGCTCGACGCCGACCAATCGCACGATCCCGATTTCATCGCAAGGATGTGGCGGGCTCGCACGCGCGGCGACATCGTAGTTGCGTCGCGCTACGTGCTGGGGGGAGGCGCCTACTCCGACTGGATCCGCCGCTCGACGAGTTGGTTCCTGAACCTGGTGTTGCGGCGTATGCTTTCGATGCCGGTGCTCGACATGTCCAGCGGATTTCGGCTGTACCGGCGTGAGGCGTTGGCGAACCTCGGACTCACGGCCACGAATTTCGAGGTGCAGGAGGAAATCCTGGTCAAAGCTTACGCCAACGGCTTCAGCGTCGTCGAAGTGCCGTTCACGTATTTTCCGCGCGGGGCGGGACGCTCGCACGCGAAGCTGGCCAGCTTCGGATGGATGATTCTGCGTTCTTCGATACCGCTGTGGAAGCTGCGGAACTCGCGCGCTTCCGCGGACTATGACGAGCGCGCCTTCTACAGCCTGATTCCGCCGCGGCTCTACTGGCATCGCCGGCGCCACCGCATCACGGTTTTATGGGCGCGCGGCGCGAGTCGCGTGCTCGCGGCGGGATGCGGTTCCAGCCTTACCGTGCAAAGCCTCAACAACGCGATCGGCGTGGACTCCGATTACGCCAAACTTCGCTTCCTGCGCCGGTACGAAATTCCGCTGGTCAACGCCCGCGCTGTCGCGCTGCCATTCAAGGACGGGTCGTTCGATTGCGTGATCAGTACGCAGGTTATCGAACATATTCCGTACGACGAGTCGATTTTCAGCGAGATGTGCAGGGTGCTGCGCACCGGGGGCACGTTGATCCTCGGAACGCCTGACTCGGCGACGGTTGGATGGCGGATCATCGAACCGATTCGTGAGTTCCTGACGCCCGGTGGGAGCAAGCGCGAGCAGACCACGGACTACACGCTGGACCAGCTTCGGCAAATCCTTGCCCGCCACGGAATCGCGATCGACGAGACCGCCTACATCGCGGGCAGCGAGTTGATGCTTCGATGCCACAAGGTTGAACTCGAGGATCGTGCGCGTGCCGATGTCGCCGCGGTTGCCTCGACGGCGGCTTGAGTCGGGAGCGATACTGAGGATGGCGATGCCTTATATTTCGAGAATAGCCCGGGCCGGAACGCTGGCATTAATTTTGGCGATCGCGGCTTGCGCGGCGTCGTGCTCGAGCCAGCCTGCGCCAGCGCCACAGATGGATCTGGCAAACATGCGGCTATCGCCCGCCGCAGTCGGCAGTTGCCAGATCGACGCAATCAAAATGTGCCAGGTCACGGCAGGGTCCACGGCACCGCCGTCATCGCAGAAAACCGCGACTATGCCCATGCCGAGTTACGGGCCGCCCAATTTGCCCGACTCGGTCGAATTTCAGATTCCCGCCGGCCAGAATATCAAGCTGATGTGCTACTTCGATCCGCAGCACACTTCGATCTATCGGGCCGACGCGACGCCGGACTCCGCGCTGACCGGGAACTCCGTCGAGTACATGCAGAAGCGGGGATTCTGCGTTAAGAAATAAATCGTGCGGCCATTGACGCCGTCCGGAAGGGAAATCGAATATGCCAAAGATTCAAGTCGGCGAAATGAACCTTAACTATGACGTTGCCGGGAAGGGTGAGCCGATGCTGCTGATCATGGGGCTTGGGGCCAGTTCGGCGGTGTGGGATCCGGAGCTGATCGCGGAACTCGCGCGCGCGTTTCGCGTGATTACGTTCGACAATCGCGGCACCGGGCAGAGCGACAAGCCTGACGCGCCGTATTCGATCGAGATGTTTGCCGATGACGCGGCGGGAGTGCTCGACAAGCTCGACGTTCCGCGGGCGCATATCTTTGGCGTCTCGATGGGCGGTATGATCGCGCAGGAGTTTGCGCTGCGGCATCCGACGCGAACGGCGACGCTCACGCTTGGATGCACCACGGCGGGTGGCACGCATTCGGTGCCGCCGCCGCCCGAGTCGTTGAAGATTCTGACCGCGCCGCGCGAAGGTGTTGCACCGGAAGACGTGATTCGCCGAGGCTGGCCGCTGGGGCACACGGCAAAATACATCGCGGAGCATCGCGATGTGCTCGAGGCCACGATCCCGCGCCTGCTCAAGCATCCGACGCCGCCGTTTGCGTTCCAGCGCCAGCTCGAAGCGACTTACACGCTGAAAACTTTCGACCGGCTGGCGCAAATCAAGGCGCCGACGCTGGTCGTGACCGGCGCTCTGGACGTGCTGATCCCGGCGAAGAACTCCGAGATAATCGCGGCGCAGATACCCGGCGCGAAGTTGCACATCATTCCGGGCGTGGGACACGCGTTCATGTCCGACGACCGCGACGCATTCCTGAAAGTATTTCTGCCGTTCGTAAAATCGCACCTGATGGCCGCGTAGGCGGTTACAGCTGATGACCGAAAGCGATTTCCGAATATTACTTGCAACTCAGCCGTTGGACCAGGTGGTTCAGAATCATATTTTCGATGGAGAGGTGCACTTCTTTCGCAGAAATGCGAGGCACTACGAGCTATTGAGAGATCACCTCGTGCCTCGGCTGAACGTTGCTTCAAGAACAAATCTGAGGGTGATCGGCAGCGCGAAATTAGGTTTCAGCTTGGATCCGGCCGCGTTTCCTCGTGCATTCTCAGCAAAATCTGATATCGATGTAATCGTGGTCGATGAAGATCTCTTCGACCAGATCTGGTTCTCTGTTCTTCGGTGGCACTATGGTCAGCCGGGTAGGGAGCTCGTGTACCGGGCGCGGGAATGGATGCGTCATCGTCGATACGAATTATATTGGGGATCTTTCGACCCTGCCGAAATTTCGCCAGTGAATGTTCAGGATCCCGCTCGACTAAAGGAGATACGCGATTTCAGCCATTCGTGGTTTGACGCGTTTCAGAGTTTAACACGATTGACCCCTTTTGCAGGGCGAACCATATCAGGACACCTATACAGAACTTGGAGACACGCGTTGCTCTATCAGATCAGCGGACTAGCCGAAATCAAAGCGACCTTGCGAATATGAAAACACGAAGGACCTATTGATGCAGTTTGGTTCTACTACACAGACCGTGGCGTGGTTTCGCGATCGATATCGAGAAGGCACACTCGTATTGAAGCCTGCCTATCAACGGAACCCCGTTTGGGCACTCCGCCAGAAGTGCAGCCTCATCGAAACGATTCTGTTGGAACTTCCGGTACCCGAAATCTTCATTCAACAGTCGCTAAACGCGGCTGAGGAAAGCCGTTATGCAGTGGTCGATGGTCAGCAACGCATTAGGACGATTTTACAATTTCTTGGGATTGACAAAGACCCTAAGGAACAAGCATTCAACAAATTCTCCCTGGAAAAGATTCCAACTTCTTCGGATTGGTATGACTATACCTTCGCTGAACTCCCAGAGGATACGAAGAAGAAGTTTTTTCTATACAAACTTGTAGTTCGGGAATTGATAACGAATACCGACAAAGATCTGCGAGAAATGTTTGAGCGTTTGAATCGTTACTTGACTGCCGCCAAACCCCAGGAACTGAGAAATGCGCGTTACATAGGCCCTTTCAAGCAACAAGCGCTTCGACTCGCGGACAAGCCTTACTGGGCCGAAAAAGGAATTGTCTCAGCGGCATCAATCCGTCGGATGGGAGACGTGGAGTTCGTCAGCGAGCTTCTGATTGGAGTGCGGCATGGACCTCAAAGCGGGAAAGCTGGGGCGATAAATGAGTATTACGCCCAATACGAAGACTATGAAGACGAATATCCCGGGCAGAAGCAGGTAGAAGAGTCGTTCGATCTATCACTTGCCCTTGTTCAAGAGATTTTCCCCGACATCTCCGAGAACCGCTGGGGCAACAAAACCGATTTCTATACTCTGTTTGTGGCCGCCGCGTCCTTGCTGGCTGAAAATGAAGTGCCCAAAGGATCTGCCGTGCGAAATCTCAGAAATGCTCTGCTGAAGCTAGGAACAGATGTAGATCGCCGGCTCAAGGACGAGACGATCACTGTGTCGAAAGACGTAATCGACTACGTTAGAGCAGTGGAAAAGGGTGCTAACGAAAAGACTCGACGCGCGGAGCGGCATCGCGTGATTGAAAAACTCCTCAGTCCTCAATTTCGGGCGAAGAAAGCGAAGTGACAGCTAAGAGCTCGTCTGACCAGGCAGTCAAAGGTATCCCTCTCCTTCGTAAGTTCTATTTTCATCCGCGAAGCAAATCTCTGGGGCGCTCTTTGTTGGTCAATGGTAACTCGTTTGAATGGCTCGCGAGGGCTCCGCACGACAGCGTGCATGCGGTCGTCACAGATCCGCCTTACGGAGTCCGAGAATATGAGGCGGGCGAACTCGAACTGAGAGCTAACGGAGAACGAGGAATTTGGCGGCTTCCGCCGTCTTTCGACGGAAACGAACGATCGCCGCTACCACGCTTTACAGTATTGTCGGTGAGAGACCGTGACCTCGCTCGACGTTTTTTTCTCCACTGGGCCATTCTCCTGTTCCCGGTCATTCGACCAGGGGGCCATGTATTCGTCGCGACCAACTCCTTGCTCCAGGAGCTAGTGGTGTCCGCAATCGCCGAAGGCGGATTTGAATTCAGAGGATGCGTCATACGCTTGGTCCGAACTATGAGAGGAGGCGACAAGCCGAAGAACGCGGAAAAAACATTTCCGGACGTCTGTTCGCTGCCGCGCAGCTGCTACGAACCTTGGGCCATATTTCGGAAGCCGTTGCCACCGACCTTTACCGTCCGAGATTGCCTTGATGAATTTCAGACTGGTGGACTTAGAAGGCTTGCAACCGGAAAGCCCTTGGACGACGTGATTTTGAGTGAGCGAACGCCATATTCCGAGCGTAAGATCGCCCCTCACCCCAGCTTGAAACCGCAATCTTTTCTACGGAAGTTGGTATACGCCTCGCTGCCGCTGGGTAGAGGAATTGTTCTCGACCCCTTTATGGGATCGGGCTCTACCTTGGCCGCCGCCGAGGCGCTAGGATTTTCAAGTGTCGGTATCGAGCGACACGCAGATTACTACCGCCTGAGCTTGCGAGCGATATCCGCACTCTCGAGCATTTCTACAAACGGACCAAAGTCTACACAGCGACGAAGTCCCCGCCCTTCGTAGCGTCTTGAGCGCTTGCGCGATGCGTTGCGGGCGGCATTAATCTCGTACGTGCCTTCGTTTAACGACTTTGCGATCGTTTGTCAGTCGCTCAGCCAGACTCAGAGCCGGCTGCAGATGGCCGAGACGGTGGGTACGTTCCTCGCCGCGCTCGACGTCGATGAAGCGGAAATCGCGGCGCGGTTCGTGGTCGGCCGCGCGGTCGAGCAGGGCGAGGAGAAGCGTCTCCAGATTAGTGGTCGCGCGGTCTGGAAAATCGTCGCGGAGATGACCGACAGCGCCGACCAGGGCGAGGACATTTTCACCGCCGCCGAGGATTTCGGCGACGCCGTTGAGATGACGCTCAAGCTGCGCGCCGACGACCCCGAGCCGACGCTGACGATTCGCGAGCTCAACGAAAAATTCACCGCGATTGCGGAAATCGAGGGGCGTCACGCGCGCAATCGCAAGCTTGACGCGCTGCGCGAGCTGTTCACGCGCGCTTCGGCGTTCGAAGCCAAGTACATCGCGAAGATTCTGATCGGCGAGATGCGCCACGGCGTGAGCGAGGGTCTGATGCTCGAGGCGATAGCCAGGATGGGCACGCGGCCGGTCGCCGAAGTTCGCCGGATTCACATGCTGGAGGCCGACCTGGGCCGCGTGCTGCGAATCATACGCTCGCCCGGCGCTGAAAAGTCCGTCGCCGACGAGTCTTCCGCGAGCGCGCCCGCGCCAGTCAAACCGCTCAAGCCGATGCTCGCGTTTCCCGTCGCTGACGTTGCGGAGGCGTTTGCTACGCTCGGCCCGGAATTGTCGTTTGAGCACAAGCTCGACGGCGCGCGCGTGCAGATACATCATGCGGGCGATGGCAGCGTGCGAATTTTCTCGCGCCGGCTGAACGAGATCACCGAGAGCATTCCCGACGTGGTCGAGATCGTGAAGCGAATCGGCGCGCGCCACGCGATCCTCGACGGTGAGGTGATCGGCGTCGACGCGTCGGGGCGCCCGGCCGCGTTTCAGGACCTGATGCGCCGGTTCGGACGCACGCGCGACGTCGAGAAGGCTCGCGTCGAGCAACCGCTGAAGCTGTACGTGTTCGACGTGCTCGCGCTCGACGGCGCGCTGACGATCGATCGCCCGTGGGCGGACAGAATCTCCGCGCTCGAGGAGCTCAAGGCGTCAGCCGGGCTGGAAATTGTCGAACGAGTCATCAAACCGAATCTTGCCGAGGCCGAGAAATTTTACGCCGACGCGGTCGCCGCCGGATATGAAGGCGTGATGGCGAAGTCGCTCGCGAGTGCGTACACGCCGGGCGCGCGCGGGCGCGGATGGCTCAACATAAAGCATACGCACACACTCGACCTGGTGATCGTCGCGGCGGAGTGGGGCTACGGGCGCCGCCACGGCTGGCTTTCCAACTACCACCTGGCCGCGCGCGACCCCAAGCGCGGCGGGTTCGCGATGCTCGGCAAGACTTTCAAGGGTCTCAGCGACGAGCAATTCCGCGCGATGACCGAACGGCTGCTCGCGCTCAAGACGGCGGAGGCGCACGGCGTCGTGACCGTTCGCCCCGAGGTGGTGGTCGAGGTTGCATACAATGATATCCAGCGCAGCCCGAATTACGACGCCGGCATGGCGCTGCGATTCGCGCGGATCGTGCGCATCCGAGACGACAAGTCGTCAGAGCAGGCGGATTCAATCGATACCGTGACGGCGGACTACGAGCGGCAGGCTATAAGGCCGCAAGCGGACAAAGCTTAATTTTTTGCCGATCAGTGCGTCGCAATCAGCGGTGATGATGCTGGACGTGGTTGGGCTCATGCGCGTCGCTGAGCGCCATCCCGATCGCCTCGATTTCCGATTGGCCGAAATCCTCGAGGACGAACGCTTCGACGCCGGCGTCGGTTTCGACACGCTCGTAAAGATCGCAGCACCACCAGTCGGGACTCAATTGGCGCGTTCGCAGGACGAAAACATTGCCACCAACCACTTCAACCCGTTCCATAAAAGCCACCTCCTCGGTCTTGGAATGGCTGCAGGTGCCGGGAATCGAGATAAATTATTTAGCACAGTTGGGTCAGTATGGCTAATGCTCAGAACGTGAAAATTCAGCTTGATTGGCTGGGTTTTCGGGTCGAGGCAACCCATGCGGTTAGGGCGTCGGTGGTTGTCGGGAAGGCGACTTCGGGCCATGGAATGTCGTCGGGCGCGAAGTAGCGGACTTCGGTTGCCTCGTCGGAGAGTGACGGCGGATCTTTGCCGGGAGTCGCAAGATAGACGACCACCGTGATTGCCGAATCGTTGAACACTCCTAGCAGGGGGCCGAGCGCGACGCGCATGCCGACTTCCTCGCGCGTCTCGCGAAGCGCGGCGTCGGCGGCGTTCTCGCCGAAATCGACGTAGCCGCCCGGGAACGTCCACTTGCCCACGGCAGGCTCGATGCCGCGGCGGAGCAACAGCACGCGGCCGGTGTCGACGACGAAGCATCCAGCGACCAGCTTGGGTCCCGGGAAGAGCACGAAGCCGCATCGCGTGCAGACTTTGCGCTCGGCGTTCTCGGGCATGAGGATGCGAGAGGCCATTGCGGCGCGGCACAGCGGACAGAATTTTACCTTGGCGGGATAGTCGCGCTGCACGCGATGGTCGGCGTGAATCGGGTCGTGTTTCTTCATGCGGTGAGGCGGCGGACGAGCGCCTCGGCGATTAGCAGAATCATCGCGGCGACGAGCAGGTACGGATTCATCGAGACGCGGCGCTCGAGCGTCGCGCGCTCGGTCGAGACTTCCGCCGGCGACGGATTGAGACGCCCGCCGGTCGCGGACGCGAGCTGTTCGAGCAGGCCGTAGTTGGGCTCGGGGCGCGGCAGTTCGGCGTTGACACTTGGACTGACGGTGAAGGCGAGCGGCGGGAATTTCTTGTCCTTGCCGGCCGGCGAGCGCACCTCGAAGTAGTAGTTACCGGGCGCGGGCGCGTCGATCGAGCCCGACAACTCGCCCACAACTTCCTCGGTGAGCGCGGTTTCAGTCCTGGTCCCGTCGGGGCGCGTCACGAGCACGGTCACGAGGCGCGCCGCAGCGCCGGGCTCGGCGCTATAGTCGGTGAGCTTGATATTGATGCGGCCAGCATTGTAGCCGAGTGCGACGTCGATCTTCGGCTCGGTCGGAATCTCCGGCGTCATCCAGGCGAGCAGTCGATCCCACAACGGCTGAAAAACGTTCGCGCTGACCCACGTCCCGGACCATCGCCCGCTCGCGTCGGTCGTCACCGCCATGACCTTGCCCGCGCCATAGATCCAGCTCGCGATGACGGGTTCGCGGGTGCCGCTGCGATCGACGTACATGTCCATGGTGGCGCGCGGTTTGATCTCGGTGGAGACGTAGCCGAGGAGCGGCGGCATCTGGCGCGCCGCGAGGTCTTTCAGGATAGCGTCGGGGCTTTCGGTGCGCGGCGTGAATTCCTTCTCAACCATCGTGATCTCGCCGCCGTGGGACTTAAAATCTTCGACGAACAACTGCGGCAGGTTGCTCGGGCTATCGGTTTGATAGTACGAACCGCCGCCGTACTTCGCGATCGCCTGCAGCAGATCGACGTTGGCTTCCTGGCCGACCGCGATCGTCGAGATCGTCGCGCCGCCGTCATGATGCATCCGCGAGACAAGGTCGTAGTACATCTCGGGCGTGCCGCCGGTCTCGCCGTCGGTCAGGATTACGACGTGCTTGATCTGCGTGCCGCTGTTGCCTAGCGTGCGTTCGGCTTCGCGCAGTGCGGGAATCAGGAAAGTCTGGCCGTGAGCCGAGAGCCGGTCGATCATTTGATTGAAATACGCGCGGCTTTCCCCGACGGACTGCAGCGGGATGACGACGAACGGCTGCGAGTCGAATCCGATGACGCCGATCAGGTCGTTGTCCTTGAGACTGCGGGTGACGGTCTCGGCGGCAGCCTTGGCGTATGTGAGTTTGTCATCGCGGCCCATCGAGCCCGACTTGTCGATAATCAGAACGAGCGCGCGTTTTCGTTCTTTGTGCTGCGGCGGCTTCATCGTCACTGGCATTACTGGCGCGAGCGGACTGTCCGCATAACCGCCAAGGCCGAAGCTCGAATCGCCGCCGACCATCGCGAGCGAACCGCCGCGGCTGACGTATGCCGCCATCGCATTCTGCGCGGCCGGCGCGATACGCTCGCTCGGCACGTTGTTGATCAGCACGGCGTCGTAGCCGGCCACGGTCCCGTCCCACGTCCCACCGGTGACCGGCACGACGGTCGGCTCGAGGCCCATCCGGTTGACGACGGTGCCGAGGTAGTTCGCGTCCTTCGCGCTGTCGGTGAGAATCAGAACTTTGCGGCGCGCGCCCACTCCGACCCATCCCTTGAGAGAGTCGTCCTCGAGATACGCGTCGAACGCGGGATTGTCGGCCTTGTAGGTGGCGGAGTATGAAGCGAGGCCCACGGTCTCGGTGCGGACCGGGAAGTCGAAGCGCTGCGAGCCGCGGGCCAGTGTGACTTTGCGCTCGTCGATCAGCGCGCCGT
>JBAWCX010000407.1:0-3357 GCA_049590495.1 Binatus sp. (SeqCode) | reverse complement strand
GGATTTGACCGACAACGTCAACGTGCTCGCGCGCAACCTGACCGACCAGGTGCGCAATATCGCGACCGTCACCACCGCGGTTGCCAACGGCGACTTGTCCCAGAAAATCACCGTCGACGTTAAGGGCGAAATCCTTGAGCTGAAGAACACCATGAACACCATGGTGGATCAGCTGCGATCGTTCGCCGCCGAAGTTACCCGCGTCGCGCGCGAGGTCGGCACCGAGGGCAAGCTCGGCGGCCAGGCCGAGGTCAGGGGCGTCTCGGGCGTCTGGAAGGACCTTACAGACAACGTCAATTTCATGGCGTCCAACCTGACCACCCAGGTGCGCGGCATCGTCAAGGTCGTCACCGCGGTCGCCAACGGCGACTTGTCGCAGAAGTTGATCGTCGATGCGCGCGGCGAGATCGCGGCGCTGGCCGACACCATCAACGGCATGACTGCGACGCTGGGCCTGTTCGCCGAACAGGTCACCGATGTGGCGCGCACCGTCGGCGTCGAAGGAAAACTCGGGGCGCAGGCGGAAGTCCCGGGCGTCGCCGGAACCTGGAAAGATTTGACCGACAACGTCAACCTGCTGGCCAATAATCTTACCGCCCAGGTCCGGAACATCGCGGAAGTTACCACCTCGGTTGCCAAAGGCGACCTCTCCAAGAAGATCACCGTCGATGCGAAGGGCGAGATCCTCGAGCTGAAGAACACCATGAACACGATGGTCGATCAGCTCAATTCGTTCGCCTCGGAAGTTACCCGCGTCGCGCGCGAAGTCGGCACCGAAGGCAAGCTCGGCGGTCAGGCCGAAGTGCGCGGGGTATCGGGCGTCTGGAAGGACCTCACCGACAACGTCAATTTCATGGCGTCGAACCTCACCACCCAGGTCAGAGGCATCGTCCGCGTCATCACGGCAGTCGCCAACGGCGACCTGTCGCCAAAACTGGAAGTCGCGGCCAAGGGCGAGATCGCCGCGCTCGCCGACACGCTCAACAGCATGACGAAAACCCTGGCAATCTTCGCCGAGCAGGTTACCAGCGTCGCGAAAACGGTCGGCGTGGAAGGCAAACTGGGCGCGCAGGCCGAAGTGCCCAACGTCGCGGGCACCTGGAAGGATCTCACCGACAACGTCAACCTGCTCGCGAATAATCTGACCGCCCAAGTCCGCAACATCGCCGAAGTCACGACCGCGGTTGCCCGTGGCGACCTCTCGAAGAAAATTTCGGTCGACGTCAAGGGCGAAATCCTGCAACTGAAGAACACCATCAACACGATGGTGGATCAGCTGCGATCGTTCGCCTCGGAAGTTACCCGCGTCGCCCGCGAAGTCGGCACCGACGGCAAACTCGGCGGACAAGCCGAGGTCGTGGGCGTCGAGGGCTTCTGGAAGGATCTGACCGACAACGTCAACGTGCTGGCCGGCAACCTTACCGACCAGGTCCGCGGTATCGTCAAGGTCGTCACCGCGGTCGCCAACGGCGACTTGTCCAAGAAGATCTCGGTCGACGTCAAAGGCGAAATGCTCGAATTGAAAACCACCATCAACACGATGGTGGATCTGCTGAATTCGTTCGGCGCGGAAGTTACCCGAGTCGCGCGTGAAGTCGGCACCGAAGGAAAACTCGGCGGACAGGCCGAAGTCAAAGGCGTGTCCGGCGTCTGGAAAGATTTGACCGACAACGTCAATTTCATGGCCTCGAACCTGACCACCCAGGTCCGCGGCATCGTCAAAGTCGTGACCGCGGTCGCCAACGGCGACCTCAAGCAAAAGCTGGTCGTCGACGCGCGCGGCGAAGTCGAAGCGCTGGCCGTCACCATCAATAACATGACCGACACGCTCAGCACCTTCGCCGAGCAGGTCAGCACGGTCGCCCGCGAGGTCGGTGTCGAAGGAAAGCTCGGCGGCCAGGCGCGCGTCCCCGGCGTCGCCGGCACCTGGAAGGATCTTACCGACAACGTCAATTTCATGGCCTCGAACCTGACCACCCAGGTCCGCGGCATCGTCAAAGTCGTGACCGCCGTCGCCAACGGCGACCTGACGCAAAAACTGATCGGCGTGGAAGCGAAGGGCGAAATCGCGGCCCTTGCCGACACCATCAACAGCATGACCGAGACTCTCGGTATCTTCGCCGACCAGGTCAGCACCGTGGCGCGCGAAGTCGGAATCGAAGGAAAACTGGGCGGTCAAGCGCGCGTGCCGGGCGCGGCTGGAACATGGCGCGACTTGACCGATAACGTGAACCAACTTGCAGGTAACCTGACCGCCCAGATGCGAGCCATTTCGGACGTCGCGACCGCGGTTACCAAGGGCGACTTCACTCGATCGATCAAGGTCGAAGCGCTCGGCGAAGTCGCCGCCCTCTCCGACAACATCAACCAGATGATCGTGAATCTGAAGGAGACGACCCAGAAGAACCAGGAGCAGGACTGGCTCAAGACCAATCTCGCGAGATTTTCCAGCATGATGCAGGGTCAGAAGAACCTGGAAGCCGTCTCGCGAATGATTATGTCGGAGCTGACTCCCCTGGTCTCAGCGCATCAGGGCGCGTTCTTCCTGATGGATATCGACGACGGCGCCCCGATTCTCAAGCTGACGAACACTTACGCCTATCGCGAGCGCAAGGGTGTCGCGAATCGATTCCGTCTCGGCGAAAGCCTGGTCGGCCAATGCGCGCTCGAGAAAAAGAGCATCCTCTTGACCAACGCACCCCACGATTACATCCACATCAGCTCCGGACTCGGCGAGGCGCCGCCGCTCAACATCATCGTGCTGCCGATCCTGTTCGAGGGCCAGGTCAAAGCGGTGATCGAGCTGGCCTCGTTCAACGCTTTCAGCACGATCCATCAGATCTTCCTCGATCAGCTGACCGAGAGCATCGGCGTCGTCCTCAACATGATCATGGCCAACATGCGCACCGAGGAATTGCTGCAACAGTCGCAAAGCCTCACCCAGGAGCTGCAGAACCAGTCGAAAGAGCTGACCCATCAGCAGGAAACTCTGAAGAGCACCAACACGGCGCTCGAACGGCAGGCGCTGGAGCTCGAAGAAAAAGCCAAACAACTCGAAGAACAGAACACCAAGGTCGAGATCAAGAACAGCGAAGTCGAGCAGGCGCGAAAGTCGCTCGAAGAAAAGGCCGAACAGCTCGCGCTGGTCTCGAAGTACAAGTCCGAGTTCCTCGCCAACATGTCGCACGAGCTGCGCACGCCGCTGAACAGCCTGCTGATCCTCGCCAAGGTGCTGTCCGACAACAAGGACGCGAACCTGACCGAGAAGCAGCTCGACTACGCCCGCACGATCTATTCTTCAGGCACCGATCTGTTGAAGCTGATCAGCGAAGTTCTCGACCTCTCCAAGGTTGAAGC
>JBAWCX010000406.1:0-1974 GCA_049590495.1 Binatus sp. (SeqCode) | reverse complement strand
AAAAAATCCACGTACCAGGCAGAGCCTTGCGATGCCATCGCGTCTCCTCTCAAACCGCACGAATCGATTAACAGTTCAACTTAATCTCATAACCCATCCACAAGATCGAGTCGCCGTCATCCTGTGGCTCCATTGCTTTCAATGGTGCTACGGTCTTGCGCGAAGAGAGAGTCTAGGGCGTGGATAAGATTTCAGTACTGGCCAGCGGCGGCCTCGACAGCTCGGTCCTGATCGCGAGATTGGCGGCCGGAGCAGAAGTGTATCCGATCTACGTGCGATGCGGTTTCGCGTGGGAAGCGATCGAGATCCAGTTCCTCCAGTCCTTCCTCGACGCGCTCCACAATCCGAATGTGATGTCCGTAACTGTCCTTTCCGCCCCGACCGACGTC
The DNA here is from genome assembly GCA_049590495.1 of Binatus sp. (SeqCode). Taxonomy (GTDB): domain Bacteria; phylum Desulfobacterota; class Binatia; order Binatales; family Binataceae; genus Binatus. The sequence continues at coordinate 1,585 of JBAWCX010000406.1, read as the reverse complement.
CTTTACGGCGACCACTGGAGCGTGACCGGCGCGCGCGTTCCCGCTGCCGACGAGCCCGATGAGAACACCTATCTGCCCGGCCGCAACATTCTGCTCATTACGCTCGCCGCTATCTGGGGCAGCACGCACGGCGTTTCACGCATCGCGATCGGCTCGCTCGGCGGCAATCCCTTTCCCGATGCGACCCCGGAGTTCTTCGAGAGCTTCGGCCGCGCCCTGAGCACAGGACTGGGACGCAGCGTGCTAATCGAGGCGCCGCTCAGAGGTTTCCACAAGGACGACCTCATCACGACCTTCAAAGACTTACCCCTCGAGCTGACCCTGACCTGCATGGCTCCTCAAGGCTCTCAGCACTGCGGGCAATGCAACAAATGCTTCGAGCGTCGCCAGGCCTTTCAGAAAGCTGGCGTCGTGGATCGCACCATCTACGCCGGATAGCTCGATGAGATCATGAGCAGCCTGCGGCGTTGTTTCCCCTCTCCCTGCAAGGGAGAGGATGAAGGTGAGGGTCGAGTTAGGGTGTCGCGTTCCGCGCCACCGATTACCCGCCTCGCCCGCTTAGTTGCGGGTGAGGCCGCGCCGAAGGTGCGGGTGAGGGGGATTTCAGCGCGCATCTTTGGCGCGCGATTCAAGATTCTTACTCTCCTTCCAATCCTCTTCATAGCCGCATGCACGTCTCGTCCTGATAACACCGCAAAGCCGGCTTCCACTGCACTTAAGGTCGCGCTGCTCACGCCCGGACCGGTAAGCGACGCCGGATGGAACGCGGCTGCCTACGAAGGCCTCGAGTTAATCAAGGCCAAGCTCGGCGCCGACACCGCGCTGGTGCAAACCAAGTCTCCCGCCGACTTCGAGGACGCCTTCCGCGATTTCGCCACGCGCGGCTTCGACCTTATCTTCGCGCACGGCTTCGAGTACACCGATTCCGCCCTCGACGTCGCGCGCAGCTTCCCTAACACTTACTTCGTGGTCAGTTCGGGCAGCGAGTCGTCCGCGAATGTCGCGTCTATCACCTTCAACGTCGATCAGGCGACCTATGTGGAAGGCGTGCTGGCGGCAGGAGTTTCGAAAACCGGAGTGGTAGGCGCCGTCGGCGGCATAGAATTGCCGTCGATTAAATTGTTCTTCGAGGGCTTCAAGCGCGGCTTTCTCGCAGAACAGCCCAAAGGACGTATTATGATCAGCTATACCGGCAATTTCGACGACGTTGGCGCGGCCAAGGAGGCAGCGCTCGCGCAAATCAGCCAGGGCGCCGACGTGTTGATCCACAACGCCGACGCGGCCGGCCTAGGCGTTTTCCTCGCAGCCGAACAGGGTCACGCCTATGCGTTCGGAGTGTTCACCAATCAGAACAACGTAGCTCCGGACGTAGTCCTGGCCAGCGCCGTGACTTCCACGCCGCTCGCTTTCCTCGAGATCGCGACCGAGGTCAAAGAGAAGCGCTTTCACCCCGGGATGCTGGAATTCGGAATGAGGGACGGCATGGTGAGTGTGGTGTTCAACCCCAAACTCGAGTCGCGCATTCCGCCGGCGGCGCTGGAACGCGCGCGGAAAGTCGAGCATGACCTCTCAACCGGCCATCTAG
>JBAWCX010000405.1:0-5382 GCA_049590495.1 Binatus sp. (SeqCode) | reverse complement strand
CGCTCTTGCTGCTGATGCGTAGCCTGCTGCTGATGCGTCGCCTGCTGCTCGTTCTGAGTAGCGCGCTGCTGGTTGTGAGTCGCCTGCTGCTGATTGCGAGTGGCCTGCTGGTTGCGATTTACCTGGTTCTGCTGTTGCTGGCGCGCCGCCTGCTGGTTGCGATTCGCCTGGTTCTGCTGCTGGCTTGTCGCTTGCTCGTTGCGATTAACCTGGGTCTGCTGTTGCTCACGCGACGCCTGCTGGACACGACCCTGCGCGCTGCCCTCGTTGTCGGTCCGCATCACGGCCCGATGGTCATTTGGCTCGGAGTGATTCGCCCAGTTGCTATGCTGACTGATCCAGTTGGGATGATTGGCGGAAACCCAGCTCGGGTTCTGGTTGTACCACCATTGACCGTAATGCCAGTTGTGCTGCGCGTCGTAAGCGCCGTCCTGGCTGAGCCACTGCGAATCCCACGAAATCCAGTTCGGATGATTGGCGTAGAAGAAATCCGGATCGTTCTGATGCCACCAGTAAGCATCCTGCCAGGTGCCGTTGCTCTCGTAGTCGCCATCCTGGTTGAGCCATAAGGCGTCCATCACGGCCCATTCCGGATGATTCTGGTAAAACCACATGATGTCGTGCTGATGCCACCATCGTGCGCCTCGCCAGGTGTGATCATTGTCGTAGGCGCCCCATCCGGCCTCCCCGGGTCCGCCGTAGTAGCCCTGTCCGCTGTAGCCGGGGCCATCGTTGCCGGGGCCGTCATTGCCGGGTGCGTACTGCGCGAAGGAAGGCGCCGCGATCGCGAGGGCCAGGAGCGTGCCCGACAAGGCAATTGTCTTTCTCAGTTTGCTTTTCATCAATCTAATTTTCATAAGCAGAAAATACCGTGAGACTGGGTCGTCCCGCGCGAACCTCCTCGAGCCTTATGCTGTGTCGATTTTGCGATGGTCTAGCGAAACGTGGTCAAAGGCGAGCCGAAAGGCCACTGTCCGGGCTGGATCAGAGTCGGACTCGAATCTATATCGATTCCGACTAATGCATAATATAGTTAGTAATCGCGAAATGTCAAATGAATAATCCTGGTAACGTCAATTGAGTGCTCATAAGAACGAATTGACTAAATATACGTGATTACTCATTTTACTATATTCGACTATTACTCAATTCAACCAAGTATAATACGTGCTCGATGTGTCACGCCGTCGTCGGCGAGCGATTTGCGCCCGTCGCACTGCGAGCGCCTTGTCGTCGGGGTTAGGGGGGTAGGTTCCGGAGCGTGAGCGCCGGTGCGCTTCTGCTCTATGTCGAGGCTCACAACGCAATCTCGAATCGCGGATGCGCGAGCCGCCGAAACGTAATCCTGTATAAATTCGTCGTTCCGCGGCTGAAGCCTGCCGCCGACACGCGAAAATACTTGTCGAAGGTGCGCACCGTCTCCTCTCCCACCAGGCTGACCGCCGCGTCCCGGTTCTTGCGCAGGCGGTCGCGGAACTCGTAGTTGGTGCGTTTGTAGTCGGCCCGATCGTTTCTGACCGCAACGATTTCGAAAATCCCCTCCGATGCGTCCGCGATTTCTCCCAGCCGCGGCAGGTCGCTTTCGGGGAAAATATTCTCGGCGACGAATTGTCCCTCGATTCCCCGATCGACTGTCCCCAGCGCGATCGTCTGAAGCGACATCCATCCTCCCGCATTGAGCCATCCGTAGCATCGCTCGAAGAAGTCGCGATAACCGCGCACCCGCACCGCGCGGCTCGACGGGCGCGCGAAATGCTCAAACGCGCCAATCGAAATGATCGAGTCGTAGGGCGCCGGCGCCACGTGGTCCGACCAGCTTTCCACGCGAACTTCCACGCCGGGAATTCCCATCGTGCGAATCCAATCCGCCTGGTTCTCGCTGAGCGTCAATCCGACTGCGAGTTTCACGCGATGCTCCTTCACTAGTCGCTTTTGCAGCGCGCCCCAACCGCATCCGATATCCAGCACGCGAGCGGCGCCGTCGGCGCGTGCTTGTTGGATGTGGTACTCGAGTTTCCGCTGCTGCGCATCTTCGAGCGAGTCGGACTCGTTGTCGTACATCGCGCACGAGTAACAACACTCGCGGTCCAGGAATAATCGGAAAAATTCGTTGCCCAGGTCGTAATGAAACGAAATCGCGGCCTTTGATGCGCCCGGATTGGAAGTCGTAGTCCCACTTACGGGAAGCTCGTTACTCATAGCCGCATACCTCGCAACCAAATTTTCGGGCAGATTCCCAAGACGGAGGTTGGAGCTTGTCCCACCAGAATATCCCTCGCCCGCCGCTGCACATTCAACTACTGACCCGCCTGAATCGTTCCAACACGGACCTACGAATACTCAGGGTAAACTCCGCCCGCATCTTTTGTTCTTAGTACTGGGTGCAGGGGTCACCCCTGCTGAAACCCACGGCGGGTTTCACATAAAATCAGTATTCCGTTGCTCCGCGTTTCACTCGTCGGCGAGCGCCGCGAGTTTCATCACGGTGTTCCAGTTGCGAGCTGTTCCGCGGTTGCCGAGCTTGTGTTCCAGGAATGTATTGCTCAGCCTCGATCGCCCGATACCGGACGGATACACGATATACACCTGCCTGCCATCGGCGCTGATTATCTCCGGGCCGGCTATAGCCGCCTGCACGGCATTCACGTCTTTCAGATTTGTGGCGCTCTTCAGGAACATCACTACCAGATGGCTGGGGTCGCGCTCGGCTTCTTTCCGAAATGGATTGCGCGCGACGACCTCCTTCCATTCCTTCGCCGTGCGGACAAGGAAGTCCGTCTGAAGACCCAGGCGCTTCCCGGCCTCCAGCTCCAGCAAGCGCTCGAGGCCGGCGGCTGCTCGCGCGTCGCTTCGAAAAACCAGGTTGCCACTCTGCAGGAGTGATCGTGCGTCAGCGAAGCCAAGTTCCGTAAGCAGATCTCGCAGGGCTGACATCGCAACCGGCTGGTGGCCGCCGACATTGACGCCACGAAGAAGCGCAATGTGGATCGTCATCGCAGTATCAACCGCCGTTCCGTGTATTGATTCGGGCTACTCGTCTTGCCGGTTCATCAATCGTGGGTGACCATATTACCGCAATGGCTACGCGTGACCATCAGTTTAGCGTCTCGTCGCGATGCGAACTGCTGCCGTATCTGCTCGGCCTTCCGCTTGGACTGTCGCGCAAACAGGCCAAGGACCTGCTGCGCTTCCGCGCCGTGACCGTGAAGCGAATGACCGCCGTCAGGCACGATACGCAGTTGGAGCCGGGCGACGTTGTGACTATCGCCACCGGCAGGCAAATCCCCGCCGCGTCGATCGAACGTCACGGCCTGAAAATCATTTATCTCGACGATTCGGTCGTCGTGGTCGACAAACGCGCGGGGCTGCTTTCGATGGGCTCCGAAGGCGAGAAGGAGAGAACCGCGCATCGAATTCTCAACGAACATCTGAAGGCGATTGCCAACTCGCCGCTGCAACAGGCCTTCATCGTGCATCGACTCGATCGCGAGACCTCGGGCCTGATGATGTTCGCGAGAAGTCGCGCGATCCAGGCGGCCCTTCAGCGGGACTGGAAGAGCGTCACGAAAAAATATCTCGCCGTCGTCGAGGGTGCGCCGTCGAAGGCCGAGGGAACGCTCCGCGACAATCTGGTCGAGAGCAAGTCACTCAAGATGCATCGCGTCGAGCGGGGCGGCGAGCTGGCAATCACTCACTATCGCGTTCTTCGCACGAATCAAGACAAGTCGCTGGTCGAGTTTACCCTCGAGACCGGCCGCAAAAACCAGATTCGCGTGCAGATTGCCGGCCTGGGGCATCCGATCGTCGGCGATCGAAAGTATGGCGCAGTCAGCGATCCCGCGCGGCGGCTGGCACTCCATTCAAGCGAGCTGAAGTTTCGCCATCCAGTGTCGGGCGCCGCGATGGATTTCCGCAGCGCGTTGCCCCAACGGCTAATGGCGCTAATCAGTCCGCGCGCGACAACGGAGCGCTCTTGACACTGCGCCGCCGCAGCGGCCACTTGACAAAGCCTTGCGATGCAATGTACTTTGCATTGCAAAGGTTCTCCCGCGGTATTTCCTGAAATCGCAAACGATGAAAGACCTGAATGAAGCGTTGACCGAGATCACGGCGATTCGCCGGCAAATTGTGCGCACCGCCGAGTTCCGCGGCTACGGACCCATTACCGTCGCCATGACCGGTCTCGTGGCTATCGCCGCTGCTGAAGTGCAGGCGAGGCTTCTCCCGGCCGCTGCGCACGACGTCGTGATCTATCTGACGCTGTGGATCTCGACGGCCGCGATTGCGACCAGCCTCATCGGTTTCGAAATGGTTATCCGGTCGCGAACGATCCATTCGAGTCTCGGACCGGAGATGATATTTCACGCCGTCGAGCAGCTCTTTCCGTCTGGTGTGGCTGGGGCCCTCGTCACTGCGGTGCTCGTCCGGGTCGCTCCCGAATCGGTCTGGATGCTCCCGGGACTGTGGCAGATTCTCTTCAGCCTCGGCGTATTCGCTTCAGCGCGGTTTCTGCCCCGCGCGGTGTTCGCGGTCGCGGCTTGGTATCTCTTTGCCGGACTCGTCTGCCTCTCCTGGGCCGCGACCGAGCGCACGCTGTCGCCATGGATGATGGGATTGCCGTACGGCATCGGCCAATTGCTTGCCGCGGCGATTCTTCAATGGAGTGAAACAGGAACCGGAACCGATGGCGCATTCGAATAAAGATAAACTGGGCGCGGGCCGTTTTTCCTACGAAGGCCTCGACCGCGTGATTCATGAGCGCGCGCGGCTCAGCATTCTGACTTCTCTAATCGCCAACAAACGCGGCCTTTTGTTCGGCGATCTGAAGCGACTCTGCTCGCTCAGTGACGGAAACCTGAGCCGCCACCTTCAAGTCCTTGTGGAGGCCAAGCTGGTCAGCAGGTCCAAGGGCTTTGAAAAAAATCGACCGCAGACGGTCTGCCGGATCACCGCGCTCGGACGCACACGCTATCTCGAATATGTGGAAGTCCTCGAGCAGGTAGTGCGCGATGCGGCGGCGGGTATGAGCGAACAGCCGCGCAGTGTTGCGCAGCGCCTGGCTCCAGCCTGAGATTTTTTTTGGCCGGAAACTTTGTAATGCCAAGTACTCTACATTGCAATGCCCACCTTCACGTCGCGATCATCATGGATGGCAACGGACGCTGGGCCGTCCGTCGAGGCCTGGCGCGCTCCGCAGGCCATCGCGCTGGTATCCAGGCGGTGCGCCGCGTGGTCGAGGCTGCTCCCGACTGCGGCATCGCGACGCTCACGCTGTTCGCCTTTTCCTCCGACAACTGGATGCGCCCGCGGGACGAGGTCAAGTCGCTGATGTGGATGCTTCGGGGCTATCTCCGGAGCGAGACGCGGCGTTTCATCGAGAGC
>JBAWCX010000404.1:0-1721 GCA_049590495.1 Binatus sp. (SeqCode) | reverse complement strand
GTTGAGCCTAGTAGGTTGCCGCCCAGGGTTGCGTTGCCTACTGATACGTCGCCGATCACGTTGATCAGGGCTGGCTTGCCGGACTTAAATGCTCGCTCCAGAGCTGGCTTGATCTGCTCGTTGGTCTCGACGTGCTCGGCATGACAGCCCATCTCGGCGAAGATTTTGTCGTAACGGATGTTCGGCAGCATGTTGAACGGGTCGGTGCGGCCTTTGAGCCCCGGCATCTGATCGAAGTTCGGACCCCATGAGCTGTTGTTCCACAGCACCGTGATTACCGGCAGCTTGTAACGCGCGGCGGTTTCCATGTCCCATCCGCCGATTCCTAGTCCGCCGTCGCCGCTGATTACGACGACCTGCTGGCCCGGACGCGCTAGCTGCGCGCCGATGCCCATCCCTACCCCGTGACCGACAGGCGCGAGCGGGCCCGCGTCGACGACCTGGCCCATGAAGCGGCAGGTGAATGCGCGGCTCATCCATCCGGAAAGCGTGAAGCTGTCGATGACGGTGGTCGCGTTTTTGTCGAGCACGGCGATGAGGTCCTCGCAGAGGCGTGCCGGATGTATCGGCTGATTCTTCTGGACCTTGGCGTTCTGCTCCTTGATCTGATTGTCGAAGCGCTGGCGCGTTTCCCAGACTTGCTTGACCCACGGCGAGGTCTTGTTCTTCGAGAAGTCGAGCTTGAGTTCCTTGATGCGCTTGATCATCTGTTGCAGCACGATCTTGGGGTCGCCGACCATCGGCAGGTCGGCGTTAACCTGCCATCCGATTCGCGTGGGCGTGGGATCGACCTGGATGTACTTGGCTTTGTCGGTCCAGGTCGGCGGCTGCCCGAAATGCTCGCCGCTCCAGAAGCGGAAGCCGATGGCGAGGACCACGTCGGCGCCGCCCGTGAACGGTTTCTTGAAGGCGCCACGAATCGCCAGGGGATGCTCTTCGGAGACGACGCCCTGGCCGGCGCGGCGTGCGTAAATCGGGATATTGGTCAGCTCGACGAACTCGCGCATCTCGGCGCCCGCCTGCGACCAGAACAGACCGTCGCCGCCGGCAATCAGCGGACGCTCGGCGGCCACCAGCATCTCGAGCGCTCGATCGATCTTGGCGGGATCGCCCGCGGAGCGGACGTCGTCCATCGTGAACTCGCGCGCGCCCTTGCGCTGCCCCGACTCTTCGTCGTGGTGATAGAGAATGTTCTGCGGAATCTCGAACAGCGCGACGCCCTGCGGCGGCGAGATAGCCTCGCGGAAGGCGGAGCGCAGATCGAACTGAATCGTGGACCAGTCGGTCACGCGCTTGGTGAACTTGGAGAAACTGTCGACGACCTCGGAGCCGTAGGCCTCCTGGAACGAGCCGAGATGATCTTCGGTGTTGGGATGCTGTCCCGAGATGCAGACCACAGCGCTGTTGGTGAGTCCCGCGACGCACAGGCCGGTGACCGCGTTGGTGAGGCCACATCCCGCCGTGACCATGCATACGCCGACTTCGCCCGAGGTGCGCGCGTAAGCGTCGGCGGCGTAGGCGGTGGCCTGCTCGTGGCGCATGTGGATGAGCTTGATGTCGTGGTTGCGCAGCTGTCCGAGGATCGGAAACAGATGGCCGCCATTGATCGCGAAACAATACTTCACACGATTCTCGCGCATCACGCGCGCGATTAATTCTCCGCCGTCAGCTTTCGCCATTACCAAACTCCTTTGAGGAAATTTTCCCGCTTGGTTCGAATC
>JBAWCX010000403.1:0-9777 GCA_049590495.1 Binatus sp. (SeqCode) | reverse complement strand
CCCTGACCTTGTCTTCCTTGGTACGTCGGTGGTGAGCGGCACGGCGACCGCCCTGGTCGTTGCGACCGGTCCGCGGACCAGCTTCGGCGACATCGTGGCGCGACTTTCCGAACGTCCTCCTGAAACCGAATTCGACCGCGGCACCCGGCAATTCGGGATGCTGATCATGAAGACCGTCTTTTTTCTCGTGCTGTTCATCCTGGTGGTCAGCGTTGCGATGCATCGGAACGCACTCGAGTCGCTGCTCTTCGCGGTCGCGCTCGCGGTAGGACTGACACCGGAGTTCCTGCCGATGATCACGACTGTCACGCTCTCGATGGGCGCGATAAGAATGGCGCGCAGCAAGGTGATCGTGAAACACCTCGACGCTATCGAGAACCTCGGCAGCATCGACCTGCTCTGCAGCGACAAGACCGGAACGTTGACGTCGGGCGAGATGGAGCTGGATTCCTCGCTCGACCCATTCGGAGAACCTTCCCAACGCGCGTTAGGCCTCGGCTATCTGAACAGTCGCTTTGAGTCGGGAATCAAAAGTCCGCTCGACGCGTGCATCCTGATGCATCCGCCGCCGAGCGTCGTCAAGTGCGAGAAGACCGACGAGATTCCCTTTGATTTCGAACGGCGCCGGCTCTCGATCGTTGTCCAGACGGAAGGCGCCTGCACGCTCATAACGAAGGGCGCGCCCGAGGGAGTGCTGGCCGCATGCACTTCGATCGAGCTGGGCGGCAAATGCCGGCCGCTGGGAGACGAGGATCACCAGAGATGCGCCGAAACGTTCCGCTCGCTTAGCGCCAGCGGTTTGAGAGTCTTGGCCGTTGCGTATCGGCAGGTCGAGCGTGGTGAGGGACTGAAGCGTGCGGAGGAGTCTGACCTCGTGTTCGCCGGATTCCTCACCTTTCTCGATCCGGCCGTGGAAGGAGTTGCGGAGACCGTTCTCGCGTTGCGGGCGGACGGCGTCGGAATCAAAATTCTCACCGGCGACAACGAACTGGTAACGAAGCATGTGTGCGAGCGGGTCGGAATAGACTGCTCGAAGATCGTTCTGGGCGCCGAGCTGGAGCGCATGACAGATTCCGCGCTGTTCCACGTCGCAGAAGAAACCGACGTTTTCGCACGGGTGTCACCCGGCCAGAAAAACCGAATCATCCGCGCGCTCAAGAACCGTGGCCACGTAGTCGGCTTTCTTGGCGACGGAATCAACGACGCACCATCACTGCACGTTGCCGACGTCGGCATCTCCGTGGCGGGCGCTGTCGACGTAGCGAGAGACGCGGCGGACATAATTCTGCTCGAGCATGCGCTGAATGTTCTGCACGGCGGGATCATCGAAGGTCGGAAGGCGTTCGGTAACGTTCTGAAATACATCCTGATGGGGACCAGTTCGAATTTCGGGAATATGTTCAGCATGGCTGCAGCGACGCTGTTTCTTCCGTTCCTGCCGATGTTGCCGACGCAAATCCTCTTGAACAACTTCCTCTACGATCTGGCGCAGGTGACGATTCCAACCGACAACGTCGATCCGGTGTACATTCAGTCTCCGCAGAAGTGGAACGTCAGGATTATTCGCAACTTCATGATAGCGATCGGCCCGATCAGTTCGATCTTCGACTTCCTGACGTTCTACATACTGCTGGCGATCTTCCGCTCATCGGAAGCGCTCTTTCATACGGGTTGGTTCGTCGAATCGCTCGCTACTCAGACTTTGGTGCTGTTTGTGATCCGGACCGCGGGCAGACCATGGAGCAACCGCCCGAGCCTGCCACTTGCATCGACTACGATTCTGATCGTGATAGTAGGTTTGCTACTGCCCTTCTCTTCGCTGGCGGCGCGCCTCGGGTTTGTACCGTTGCCGGCCTCTTTCTTTTTTTTCCTCGCTGTCGCAGTCATCACTTACTTGGTCGTCGTCGAGATAGTCAAGGCGAGGCTGGTGCGATCATTTCTGCTGCGGACGTAGCAGAAGACCGCGCACGAGAATAAGCCTATCGGTTCTCGCTCAGATCAATGTTGAAAGCGACCGCCTAGTCCTCAATTCCTATTCTTCCCCCAGAAAGCATTGCGAACGCAGAACTCGCGCCAGGTTGACTCGGCTTCGTCTTCCGAAGTGGCCGCGCTATGCGCGTACCAACCTGAGACGATGCCGGCCGCGGTTTGGAGATGGCTAGAGATTCTCCTATCTTCGCGGGCGGCGGACAGCCGCTCGAGCAGATGGTCCGCCACCACGATGTCATTCATGTGGCCAAGGCTGCTCTGCAGCTGATCAAGCGCATGAAAATAAGCTCTCTCGCGCTTCTTCCGGTAAAGCGAGCGAAAGAACTCCGCAGTATAGCGCAGCTTCTTCAACGCCATCCGCAGTTGGTGGCGCTCGTCAGGTGAAAGTTTCTTAAAGTCGCGGCCAAGCTTGAGCACGACCTTGTGCCTTTTCGTCAACAGTCGGCCGGCTAGCCTTTCTGCCGACTCGTCAAGGACCTTCCGTCGTGCGTTGCCAGGCTTCCGCCAGCTCTTACTCGACAGCCATCGATTGACCCGCGCCAGAAGCGCTGAGTAGCGAGGTGAACGAATCGCCCTACTCACTTCTGCATAGCCCGTCTCTCTTTCCGCCTCGGCCGCCATCCGCAATTCCGCCAGTCCGGTGTCTCTCGGTCGGGATGCCTCAACCGACTTGAGCAACTCGCAGAGAAAGACGTCCCAGTCGCGGGCCGAACTCAGACTTGACAGGAGCCACTTGCTCTCGCATTTCAGCCACTCAACTTGGGCGACAGGAATGATTTCCTTGAAATCCGAGAGCGCCACGCGCATCCGCCGCAGCGCGACGCGCATTTCGTGAACTCCCTCGGGATCCAGGCCGCTTAGCGCCGCCGGTTCGTTTGCCGTCCAGTGCTTTAGACACCCAGCAAAAACGACGGCGATTGCATCCTCGACCGATGCATCTTTCACGAGTGCTATCCGCTCCGCCTTCATCGCGGCCATATGCTCCTTGACTACCATCGCCGGTCTGTTCCTAGAGGCGCGGCTCATGAGAGCCAATCTGATGCTTGTGGGTGGCGACTTTACACCTATCGCTGAGTGTATAATGTTCGCGGCGGATTCACCTGGGTGGCATTGCGTGCCCAGTTGGTGCGGGCGAAAAGCGAACTGTGAATGAACCAAGTGCGCACCCTTCACGAACGCGAAATTAAATTCTTCGCCGCGCTTTCTCAGCGCAACTGCGACGAAGCGGCTTCCAGCCGATCGAGACGGCCTCTGACCTTTTCCAGCGTGATCCGGTCGAGCCATGCACCGTGTCGATTCGCGCACACCATTCCGCCGAGTCCGACTTCACCCCGCGCCTCCGCCGCCCGCGGCTCGAGCTTGGTCCCGCAGTCCGGACAGTGGATATCCTTGTCGTGGGTTTTGCGCAGATGCTCGAGGATTTCCTTGACCCCCTCGTAAACCTTTTCGCCCAGATGTTCGTGCGCGGCCGCGGCCGCATTTTCGAGCCGCACACGCAGCGCGTCCAGCGTGTTCCACGGCAGCCAAGCGCCGTGCCGCCGCGGACAAGCCATCCCGCCCAGTCCGATCGCGACCCTGGGGTCGAGTTTCTCACCGCATGCCGGGCAGTTGATCCGCTTGGCGTATTTTTCGCGCAATTTCGCGATGATTTGCTCGTCCTGCTCGCGACCCCAATTATTTACAATCGCCTGCCCCTTCTGATGGAGCAGGTTTCCGAGACGGTCTTTCTCGTCGCTCATTTTGACCTCGTGTCGCTCTTGGCGGTTACAAGATTTCCGTCCGCGTCAACCATTCATAATCAACAGCAACAGATGTGCCATTTCGCCAGGAAGCGATGGAGCCACCATCCTTTGATTCCTAGGGGCATGGAGCGAACGGAGTCAATTTTTCTGTAGCGGAAAGCACCAGTAACAAAAGCAAGCACGGCCGAGTGCGCGTGGGACGCGGGAGCAATCGGTCCCGAGGACATTGTCCTCATTCTTGGAAAACAGGTGTCGAGACGCGAGGACAACCGGACGGCGGTCGTTCAGAGCTGCGCCAGCGTCGTCAGAGAAATTCGTGTCCGGCAGAGGGCTAAGTGACAAAGCTGCGCAATGTTCGGCAAACTGTGCTCCTGAGCAGGTTTCCCGCTTCATTCGCGAACAGGGCTTCGATTCGGAAGCCTGCTTTCGATCAACGGTTCGTCAAATCGGCGAGCTTCGAAGCGATCGTCCGACAGTTCGGGTGATTGGGAACATTATGTACGGAAGCAAACCGGATACGTTTGGCATCTGCTCTTCGGAGCGCTGGAGACCGCGGACTCAAACCTCCGACGATGGTTTTGTGGTTACGACCGTCGCTGCCCTTTTGGGGTATGACCGCGCGGCTTCCAGAAACGTTGGAAGCGGTCGTCAAGCACTTTGCGCCTGCCGACGGCGAGCAACGCCTTCCATTGCGGAGTGCGCTGATTAGCGACGAGGACTGGCACAGGCTCTTCACCAAGGCATTTAATGCGATTGTCGACGTTCCTGCCCACCGACTCCCACAAGGACTCCGAAGTGTTTCTGGTACCTGGTCGCTTTGCGTTTGTACTCGTTCACACTCCCCTAGGGATCGATGAGGGCTTCCCGATAGCCCTTAGCGTCGCGCCAATCGACCTAAAAGTTGTAGAACGTGTGCGCGCCGTTGTGACAGATATACTCGCCGGCGCGTTTTCAGAGCTCCTGCATTGCGACTGGGGTACAGACCACCTTCTCGATGAGCTCGATGCCGCGCTTGATTTCTCGAGTTCTATTGGACCTAAGGCGCAGTAGCTTGGAAATTCGCACACCAGCCCGGAGTCGAAATTCTTAAGAACGACGCGCCGCGAATCACCAAAAAGAACCGCTTGGGTAAGTAGAGTCGGCGACTCGCCGTGAACTGTCCAAGCGTTTTCACATGCCTACCACTTCAGTAAGCCTTCGACCTTCAAACCTCTCTTCGACTGTTGCATCGGGCCGCTACATGCACGCGCGCCAGGCCGGAGAAATGCCGCTCAAATTTTACTGGTCGCTTTGCCCATCGTCGTTGTGCTGTTGGCGTTCCCATAGCGTGCTGTGCCTGGATTCATCGCCGTGGTATTCGGAGCGCGCGACGGCATGACGGACGTGCCGCGAACGTCTTTCGGGGCCGCCACACGCTGTCCGCCGTCCGGACCGAGATTGCTGAGTTGCTGCGTCTGTCGGCCAAAGTCCATTGCCTTTACCCAGCCAGCCGGTTCGCCGCTATTGTCGGCGCTACCGTTACCTACCTGAGCGACCTTATTGAATCCGGTCTGAAGCGCGCTTGTGATGGGTCGAATGATCGTCTGAGCAACGTAAGCTGCTTCGAAGGCGTGGCTGAGCGCGAGGCCAATTGTCCCGCCGGCGATACTAGCAGCCATGTGAGGAACGGCGATGCAGACGATCATAAAGACGATTGATAGAGCTGCATAGTTGAGCATGGCGGAACCGGGAATCGTTCCAGAGCAGACAGTCGTGACGATCGAGCTGGGAGGTAGACCGTATGTGGTCCACCAAGGGAGGGTGGCGGGGACAGGTTTGCAAGCAGCGACTAGAGCAGCGTTCCACTCGTTCGCCATCTGCACGCCTATGGCAAGCACAAGGTAGAAAAAAAGGAGGCGGACACCGACGCGGATGACATAGCCAAAGTAGCCTTCCGCGGCAGGGGCGGTGAATCGGTTCGCTCCAAGTCCGAGAAGGATCACTCCGCCGCCGACTACCAGATAGGATTCGATGAGAGTAAGCAAAAGCATCGAAGCTGTGACTACGAAGGCGAGTAGAACGATGAACGCGGCTATGCTCTGGACGATCGCCTGTTCGAAGTTGGTCATCATGCTTGCGTTGCCTGGAGAGTTGAAGATGATATTGGCGGTGTTAATCCCGATCTTGAGGACGCTTTGTGGATTGAGCGCCGGAAGCCCCGTGACTGATGCTCCGATCGCAGAAAAACTCTTGAGAACTGCGTTCATCCATGAAAACGCATTCACGATCATTAGATAGACGAATCCGCCGCTTAGAATGTGCTTTATCAGCCGACCTAAAAAGTGAGATGCGTCGAGTTGTCCTTCGGCAGTGAACTGAATCCACGTAACCAGGACGTCGATCAGAAGGAGAGCAACGAACAGCTTGACGGCATACGGTTGGATTGCTGCGCTGTAGTTCGTACCCGCGGTGTAAAATCGGGTCGCAATGTCGTTGAAATTCATCGATAGTCTCCTGAGAAGCCTTCCGGCGACTAAGGTTGTGGTGGCGGCGGGGCGTCGTGTGACAAATCAGGCAGGCCCCTAGGGGGTGGCGTCGAGAAAAAGGTCTTCGCCTGCTCTGCAGCGACTCTTTGCTGGTAGAGATGCCACGAGCCGAAAATCACAGCGCAGACTCCGATGATCGCGAAGACTAGGATCACTGGGTTCTTGATTTGCTTCATCCCTTCACCTGCCTAGGAGGATCCTACGGCTGCGGAGGCGGCGATGCATCGCCCGAGAGATCAGGCGTTCCAGACGGAGGCGGTGCCGAGAAAAACGCCTGCGCAGCAAGATTACTTTGCGCCTGATTGTTGACCTGGTTCGCTGCCGCGACGTTTTGCGAATTCATCTCGGCCATAGCGAGTTGTCGGAGCAGCTGAACCTGCTGTACCTGCGCCAGTGCGATTTCGTTGCTGACCTGAACCGCCTGCAGATTACCTATCGCCGTCTGGTTCTTCAGCTCAAGGTTTTGAAGGGTGGCTTGTTCGGCCTGGAAGTTCTGGGCCTGCGCCTGCGCTGAAGCGAGTGCACCGTTGAGCGTGTCCAACGTGGTATTGACCGTCGTTTGCGGACTTTGGACCCCAGCGGTCGAAGCAGAGTTGTAGCCCGGATAGAGCTGCTGGAACTGCTGCGTAAGGCCCTGAAAGGTATACGAGAGTCCTTCCTGCTGATTGATCAGATCGCCGAGGTTCGTAAGCAGGTTCTGGTTCGACTGCCAGACGCCTGCGCCGCCGCCGGTCGTGTTCTTGATCGCGTACTGTAGTTGCTGCGCGAGGTTCGTGACGGTAGCGGTTTCCTGCTGAAGCTGCTGGAGCTGGCGCGCGAACATATTCGGATCGAAGACAATCTGCGAGCCGCCGAACTGTGCGCGGGCTGGAACCGAAGATGCGACCAACAGCCAAACAACTGCGACCGAACCGGTGTACAAGAATCGGGAGAATCTTTTCGACTTCATTGATGTATCTCCCTTTGATGAATTTTCCCATTGGTGTGGAACGGCGGAATGCCGTTCACACTTAAGATCGCATCCGCCGGCGTCTCGACACGACCGTTGAGTTTGTCGAGATACTCCGCCCAATCGTGCAACCCGCGCGCGTGAAGCCAGTCGGTTGTCCAGCGATCGCCGTGCTGTTCGATCATCCGTCGCGCCGCGAGTACATCCTCCTTCGATCCCGCGCCTATGAAGGCGAGCGCCGCCGGACCGAGTGAGAACTGGAACAATCGGCGCCCGAGCGGCGAAACGTAATAGTAGTGCCGCTTGGGAGTGGCGTCGGCGACGATGTCGATCTGCCGGTTCGAAAGCCCAAATCGGCGGTACATCTCCTGCGTCCCGCTGTTCTTCGCCTCGGGATTCGGCAGATAAAGCTTCGTCGGACACGACTCGAGAATGACGTCGCGATGAGGCGAATTGGCAATTTCGCTCAGGCTCTGAGTAGCGAGCACCACCGCCGCATTCTTCTTGCGCAGGGTGCGAAGCCACTCCTCGATCTTCGCGCCGAAAACGCTGTTGGTCAGCATGATCCACGCTTCATCGAGGATAACGAGCGTGGGTCTGCCGTCGAGGCGCTGATCGATTCGGTGGAAGAGATAAGTGACGACTGGCACGACGACCTTCGGCCCCATCGCCATCAACGTTTCGAGCTCGAAGGTGATGAAGCGCTCTTCGAGCAGAACGTCACGGTCGGCGTCAACGAAGCGCCCGAGCGGACCCGCGAGCGAATAGGCGCTCAACCCGTCGCGCACGACATTGTCCTGCACCTGAGTGACGAGGTTGCTGATAGTGCGCTGCTCTGGCGGTGCTTCAGCAACCAGTTCCAGCGCCCGCCACAGAGCCTTGCGCTGATTCGGAACGAGTGGCACGCCCTGAAGCTCAAGCCAGTCTTCGAGCAGTCCCTGCATCTTCATTCGGTCGGTCTCGTCGTCGATGCGCGCGAGCGGACAGAGCGGAACCCCGTCCTCTCCGAGATCGAGATGCTGTCCGCCGAGAGCCTTGGTCAGAACGTAGGCAGAATAGCCCTTGTCAAAGAAAAAGATTTGCCCCTCAGGAACTGCACGGAAGTTCGCGGCGATCGTGCCGAGCGCGACACTCTTGCCGCTCCCCGTTGGACCATAGATTCCAGTGTGACCGGTGTCGCCAACATGGAGGTTTAGCCGAAAGGGCGTGCTGCCCGTGGTTGCGCCGTAGCCCAGGGCCGGCGTGTTCTTCGCGTAGTAGGGGCAGGGGTTGGTCGCGAGGCCCGCCCAGATGCTCGTTAGCGGCAGAATGTCCGCAAGGTTCTGGGTGTTAACCAGCGGGCGGCGCACATCGTACCAGCCGTGTCCTGGGAGCGAACCGAGCCAAGCCTCGACAGCGTTTATGGTTTCGATGCGCGGATCGAAGCCCATGTTCTGGCAGACCTTGAAGACCAGTTGCGCGTTTTCATCGGCGACCTGGGCCCGGTCTTCGGTGATGATCACCTTTGGCGTGACGTAGCAATATCGAACCGCGCCGCCCTCGGCCTCGGTGATCGCCTCATCGGCGTCGGCTGCCATCCTGAGCGCGTGCTGGTTCTGAAAAGCTGCTCCCGCGCCCGAGCCGAAATGTTCGCTGATGACGCCGCGAAATCCGAGTCGCTTTTGGAACCAATTGCGCCGATACACGGTGAGCTGGCTGATCGCCGTCCGCGGGCCTACGGGAATCCCGCGCGTTGAGTAGCGGTAAGATATCGGTAACTCGCTCAAGAACGCGGCCATCTCGGCGTAGTAGAACGGCGGGAAACCGGCCAGCGCGATGACGCGGATGTGCCTGCCGCCGATGCGCGCTCTGAACCCAGCGATCAAATCCTGATTGCCGAGAACCGCATCCAGATAAGTTGGCGTTGTCGGCGCGGCGACTTCGCACATCCGCCCGTTGATGCAGCTCGCGAGATGCGACAGCAATGCGAGCATGTCCAGCGGAGTAAGTTTCCAGACGGGACTGATCGCATCTTCAAAATCGCGGAGTCGCTGCTTGAACCATTCGAGCTGTCGTCGCCAGTCAGGACGCGACGGCGTGCCCGTCAGAAAGACACCGGCGATGCGCGTTTGCGCGTCGGCCGGCGGGCGATACGTAATCGTGAGAATGCATCTCGACTCGAAGTGCCGGCCCTCGCTCGAATATTGGATCTCGCGCTCGCGATCGAGCGTCGCGCTGACCGGATCGGGAAACGAGCGTCTCGGATAATCAACGCTCGGATGACGGATGAGGTCGACGTTGTACATGAAGCCGTCGTCCAGACGCGCAAGCGCGCGATTGGCCTGAGCGCGGTGCGCGTCGAGTTCTTCGACACTCGCAGAATTGAGGTCGAGCCCTGAACACTCGAAGGTTGACAGGAACGCGCCGTCCTTCATCGCAATTGTGTAGTCGTCGATCTGGATCGCGTAGTTGAGCTGATCGGGCAGACCGAGCAGCTTGCCGCGCTTTCGTCTTAAATCCTTAAATTCTTTGAGGAACATACTTCTTCCTCTCTCTACCTAAGCGCGCATCTCCGTGGGTGTCGGTACAGATA
>JBAWCX010000402.1:0-24723 GCA_049590495.1 Binatus sp. (SeqCode) | reverse complement strand
CGATTGTGGCGACCCATACCGCGAAGGCCGGCGCCTTGGGACGGGCCGCAGGGTTGTGGCATTGTCTGGCGCAGAGTCAGCGGGTCCGCTTCGTTCACACCTTCCACGGGCATGTCTTTCATCATTACTTCAGTAGCCCGGTGACCCGTGCGTTCCTCGCGATCGAGCGAGGTTTGGCGAGACTCACGGATATGATCATAACCGTGAGCCCGACTATTCGCAGGCAGCTCATTGAGGAGTATCGCATCGCCCACGCGGACAAGATTCGGGTCGTTCCGCTCGGATTCGACTTCAGCTGGCGCGGACGGCTCGCCGGCGAGCGCGGATGGCTTCGCTCTAAACTCGGCATCGGCGACTCGACCGTACTTATTGGTACCGTGGGACGCCTGGCGAAAATCAAGAACACCGCACTCTTGCTGCGCGCCTTCGCACGGATGCTCCGGCAGGAAGCAATTGACGCGCGCTTGGCGGTTATCGGCGACGGCGAGGAGTTGGAAAACTTGCAGAGCCTCGCGCGCCAGTTGGCGCTCGGGGACCGGGTTTCGTTTTGCGGCTGGATGCTCGACCGGGAGCGGATTTTCAGCGACCTCGACGTGACCTGCCTTTCCTCGCATAACGAGGGCACCCCGGTATCGATCATCGAAAGCCTCGCCGCAGGAGTACCGGTGGTGGCAACCCGGGTCGGCGGCGTTGCCGACGTAATGGTCGACCCCACGGACGGCGAGTTGGTGGAATCCGACAACGAAGTAGCTCTGGCAGCCGCGCTGGCAAGAGTTGCACGCCCGCGTCCCGTCATCGCGCCAGCTCGCAGCGCCGCTATCTGCCAACAATACTCAGCTTCTCGAATGGTGAAGGATATTGAAAACCTGTACGCGGAAATCCTGGAGAGCCCAAAGTCGCAACGGGAGACTTTGAGGAAAACTGCTGGCGCGGTGGACTAGAGATGTGTGGAATCTGCGGCATCGTCAGCACTGACCACTCGGCGATCATCGAGCCGGCAGTAATTTGCCGCATGCGCGATACGCTGGCTCATCGCGGACCTGACGACAAGGGAGTTTACCTGGCACCGGGGGTCGCCTTGGGACACCGGCGGCTTTCTATCATTGATCTGCGTCCGGAGGGTCGGCAGCCGATGGCCAATGAAGACGGTACCGTGCGTATCGTCTTTAACGGCGAGATCTATAATTTCGCCGAGCACTATGAATGGTTGATCGCACGCGGGCATCGATTCCGTTCGCGCACCGACACCGAGGTAATCGTACATTTGTACGAGGAACTGGGAGTCCGGTGCCTCGAGCGTCTGCGCGGGATGTTCGCCTTCGCTATATGGGACGCACGCAAACGCTGCCTGTTCCTCGCGCGCGATCGTTTCGGCAAGAAGCCGCTATTCTATTGCTTTGACGGCAAGCGAATTCTGTTTGCCTCCGAAGCCAAGGCGATTCTGACCTATCCAGGCTTCGTTCGCGAACCCGATCCAGCGGCAATCGACAACTACATTGCGCTTGGCTACCTTCCCGGCCCGCGCAGCGCCTTCAAGGGCATCAGGAAGCTGCCGCCGGCGCACTATCTGCTTTTCACCGATGGCGAGATCGAAATCCGGCGCTACTGGCATCTTGCCTTCACACCCAAGCTCGAACTCGGCGAAGAAGAGGCTTGCTCTCAAATCAAGGACCAACTCACGGAAGCTGTGCGGCTGCGAATGATCGGCGATGTTCCGATTGGTGCTTTCCTCAGCGGCGGCATCGATTCAAGTTCGATCGTGGCGTTGATGGCGACGCTCGGCAGTGGGCCAGTCAAAACATTCTCAATTGGTTTCGAGGAGAGCGCCTACGACGAGACCACCTACGCGCGCGCTATCGCGCGGCATTTCGGCACCGAACATCATGAGTTTATTGTCCGGCCCGACGGCCAGGAGATGCTCGATCGCATGGTCTGGCACTACGACGAACCATTCGCCGACGCTGCGGCGCTGCCCACTTTTTACCTGTGCAAGCTGACCCGCGAATCTGTAACGGTGGCCTTGACCGGCGAGGCGGGGGACGAGAATTTTGGCGGTTATCCGCGCTACGCTTACAATTCGCTGGTTCACTATCTGCAACAAAAGCCATCTTCATTACAGCGGATGGTGCGCGTTGCCGCAGGGCTCGGGGGACGGCTGCTGCCGGACTTGGGCGGAATGGCATCGAAGCTGCACAAACTCGATGCGATGCTGGGGAGCGATGCCAAACGAGGTTTCGCGCGCTCGATTGTCCGCTTAGGCTCCGCCAGCAGGCGGCTTCTCTATACCAACGAGTTTGCGGAACGCCTCGACGCCGACACTCCGGAAGATCTCATCATGGGGGCTTTCGATGACACGGACGGCGAGGGACTGGACGCGGCTCTAAATTTAGACCTCAATCTTTATCTGCCCTACGATCTGCTAGTCAAAATCGAT
Organism: Binatus sp. (SeqCode); assembly: GCA_049590495.1. Classification (GTDB taxonomy): domain Bacteria; phylum Desulfobacterota; class Binatia; order Binatales; family Binataceae; genus Binatus. The sequence goes on along the minus strand of JBAWCX010000402.1, from coordinate 22,289 downwards.
ATTGCATCGATGGCCGTGGGACTCGAGGCGCGCGCTCCAATGGTTGACCATGAGTTTGTCGAGTTCGTCGCCAGACTCCCAACCCGGTTCAAGCGCAGCCGACTCTCGACCAAGGTCGTCTTGCGCAAGGCAATGAAGGGCATCCTTCCGAGGTCAATTCTGAATCGGCCCAAACGTGGGTTTTCGGTCCCCCTCGATCGCTGGTTCAGAGGGCAGTTGAAAGACTTGATTCGCGACACCCTGTTGAGTCGACGCTCGACGGAACGGGCTTATTTCAATCGCAGCGTGATCGAAGCGATGATTGACGCCCATACCAGCGGCCGCGCAGACCATCAAAACGAGTTGTGGGGTCTCCTGATGCTCGAGTTGTGGCATCGTGTGTTCATCGACGGTTCGGCCGTTCGCCCTGACGCTGGTCACGGCGCAGAGCAGTCCATGTCTAACCTTGCCTGAACATCTGGCGAACAGAGTTAGCCGGCGATCGACCATCGCCCCAAGCCACCAAATGTCATCTGCAATTTTCGCGCGCGTTCGAACTTTTATCGAGCCGAAGCTGAATCGGCTGGCTGGCTCGCCTGACGATGCGAACGTCTGGGGCGGTGGCTCGGTCAACCGGCGGATACTTTCGGCAGCAACGACGGTTGCAAGACTGGTGATCCTGGTGAAGGCGGCGAGCCTCGCCAAGGAAATGCTCATCGCCCGCAAATTCGGTGCAAGTGATGCGCTCGACGCTTTCTATATAGCCCTTCTACTGCCTAGCTTTCTCGGCGCAGTAGTCGACTCCTCCTTTAACTCCGCGTTCATCCCCTTGTACATCGAGGCTCGTGAGAATGAAAACAGCACCGTCGCAAATCGCCTGTTCTCGACTATTGCTGTGTTCAACATTGCAGCATTGGCCCTCGTCGGAGCGTTATTGGCTGGATTGCAGAAATGGCTGTTGCCGATCATTGGATCAGGATTCGGTCCGCAGAAACTAGCCTTGGCGCGGCCTCTATTCTTTGTGTTTCTTATTTCGATGTCGCTGGTTGGACTGTCGGTGCTATGGCGCGCCGCGCTCAATGCCCACGAGTGTTTCACGCTAACGTCGATAGCTCCCATTTCCAATCCAATAGCAATCGTCATCATGTTGATGGCCGTGGGCCAAACATGGGGAATCTATGCGCTGGCCGCAGGCTCGGTTCTAGGCACAGTTGGAGAACTTGCGATCGGCGGCTATGGCCTGTGGCGGCTCGGTGTTCCGCTTGTCCCGCGCTGGTATGGCATCGATTCATGGACGCGGCGGGTGTTATGGCAATACACCCCTTCCGTCACCGGAGCGCTGCTGATGGGCGGCACGACATTGGTTGATCCCGCGATGGCCGCGATGCTGGGCAGCGGCAGTGTATCCGCGCTCAGCTATGCGTACAAACTGCCGGCACTGGTTCTGAGTATCGGACTCTCGTCGCTGTCCGCCGCTATCTTGCCTAGCTTCTCGCGGCTTAGCGCGACGGAGAATTGGGGGGAGATGCGCCGAGTGCTGCTCAGCTACACTTACCTGTTGGCGCTTGTCACGATTCCTCTGACTGGACTTTTGATCGTGCTTTCCAAGCCTCTGGTATCGCTCTTTTTTCAGAGCGGCATGTTCAGCGCCCACGACACTGAGATGGTCGCGCGGGTACAGACTATGTTTTGTCTCGGAATCCCCTTCTACTCGATAGCAATCTTGTACGTACGAGCGATTTCTTCTCTCAAGCGCAACCACTTAATTATGTGGGGTACCCTGATCAGCGTTTCCGCCAATGTGGGTTTGAACATTCTCTTCATGGGGATTATGGGCCTGCCGGGGATCGCGCTCTCAACCAGCGTGGTTTTGACTGTCTCCTGCGTCTATCTATCGATAGTGCTCTTTCGCACTCTAAGACAAAACGAATGCGCGAGTGACGCAGCACCGATCCCCCTGCAAATGGCGTCGTCCGAAAGGTTCGACTGACTGTTCCGCAACCGCCCTTTGTAAAGTGCTGGGGTAAACGCCCGCAGCTCACCCCACCGCAGATCATGCGAACTCCTGCATCGATAGCAGTCGGCTCTGGCGATCAACCGTACCGAGTTGAGGAGCACTACCGAATAGAAAAAGAACTCGCGCACCGGCTGCGACGCGCCTCGCGTAGCGACCGCCTGCACCTGTACCAGGAGGTCTACGAAGAACTATTTCGCCGCGTGCCTAATCATCCAATGCTCACCCGCAAGGCCTCATCCCGCGAACGGCGGCTGGATGTCGCCAGGCACTTGAGACAGTTGCGGCCTTTCCTCCATAAGGACGCGACGTTCCTGGAGATTGGCGCCGGCGATTGCGCACTCTCGTTCGCAGTGGCTGGTATTGTGAACCGCGTCTATGCGGTTGATGTGTCAGAAACCATCACCGCGCGCGATTGGCGCCCGCCCAACTTCGAGCTGGTTCTCTCCGACGGTATCGATGTCGCTGTGCCGCCCGGTACCGTCCACGTCGCATACAGCAATCAGTTGATGGAGCATCTACATCCTGACGACGCATTCGAACAACTACGGAACATTCATCGCGTGCTGGTCTCGGGCGGAATTTACGTGTGCATCACGCCCAACCGCCTTGGCGGTCCTACCGATGTCTCCAGATATTTCGACCACACCGCAACCGGCTTCCACTTGAAAGAATATACGGTTGGCGAATTGGCTCGAATATTCAGGCAGGCGGGATTTCATAAAGTCCGGAATGCTTTCGGGATGAAGGGTCACTATGCCTTGTGCTGGACGTGGCCATTTGCGCTCGGTGAATACTCTCTGGGGTGGTTGCCTTTCGGCTGCCGACGCTGGCTCGCACGACATATGTTTCCCCAGGTCCGCCTGGTCGGAACCAAATAGAGAAACCTGGACCGGACGCATGAACAACGCTCGCATCGCATATTGGCTCCGTTTGGTTTGGGCTCCGCTGCTGATCGCGCTCGAGTTTACCAACCTCTTCATAGTGTTCAGTGAAGGTGGACAGACCCGCCTGGCGGACCCGCGCTCGCCGTATATCTTGCAGGTCGCGACCTATGGTGTCTGCGCGCTGATAGTGATGCTCGACCCGTCGAATGCAACGCGCCTGGTGCAAAAGCGGATTTTCAAGTGGACGTTCGCGGCTCTAACACTTTTTACCTGGGGAATGCTGGTGCGCACCTTTTACGTGCCCGCAGGAATTCCGAGCTATGATTTCATTCGGACTTTCGGGCTGCAGGTGCACGCGATTGGTTTCATGCTCGCCTGCGTCGTCATCTTCGATCACCCAAAAGTGTTTGCTCTGGTCAAGTCCGGGGTCGCGCTAGCTACGCTCTCCGGTGTTGCCCTGAACCTGTACGAGCTGTTCCATCCGGGGACCTTCAGTTCGACCTCGGGAAGAGCGGCGGGGCTATATATCGATTCCAACGTTTCCGGCATGGCGCTCGTGCTCGGCAGTATCGTTGGTCTGACTGCAATTCGGCCGCGCTGGCGGGAAATTTTCCTGCTGTTCGCTTTTGCTGGAGTCATCCCGACATTCTCCCGCGAGGCGATACTCGGGTTCGCCATCGTCGTGGCAGGCGCTGCCCTCGGCCGGGCAGTCTCGGTTCGCCGGCTGCTAGTAGGCGGTGTAGTGGTGTGCGCACTTTTTTCCGTGTTGGAACTCGGCAATTCCCTCAGGGGGTCGGAAAGCTTCGACGCGGCAAACCTCGAGCGACTCAGCTTAACAATCGGCGATGCCAGTGCTCAGGACCGCCTTAGGCTCGGGCGCCGAGTGCTCGAAGAGTTCGAGGCGGCTCCGCTCTTCGGCCACGGCTTCGGTACCGACGAATACTGGGGCGATATACAATCGCACGATTTTTTCCTCGACATGCTGGCCAATTACGGAATCCTCGGAGTTTTTCTCATTCCCACGCTGGTGTTGAGTGTGAGCCGTAAGTCGTGGGATTCGAACGTGTTCGGGCTGGTTTTCCTCATCTGGTCCTTCTTTTTACATCTAGTCCTCCTGTTGCCGTTTTCGTTGGTTCTTATCGCCATCGAAGCGGTGGAGCCCACTGAATCGATACGCTCGCTTCCGCCTTCTAACTCACGGTTCCGCTCGGACTTACAGCTTCGCCTGAATTGCGCGGCTTAACGCAGATGAGAATCATGCTTGCGGTTTCTTCGATGACGGCTGGCGGCGCCGAGAGGGTGGCGGCGACCCTGGTCAATCATTGGAGCGCGAATGGCCATGTCGTCGCCTTGGTTACAGTGGCTTCATCAGAGCTTGATTTTTATTTGCTTGACCGGCGCGTAACTCGAATTGCTCTGGATCTGCGTCGCACCTCCACGAACTGGCGTGACTTCGTGGCTAACAATTTCAAGCGGGTCAGAAAGCTGCGCTCGGCTATTCGTGAGTTTGAGCCCGACATCATTCTCAGTTTCCTGGATACAACGAATGTGCGGATGCTGCTGGCGAGCATCGGGACCGGCATTCCGGTGATTGTCGAGGAGCATATCGACCCGACCCAGCATTCACTCGGCAGGATCGTCAGATTCCTGAGACGCTTGCTCTACAAACGCGCCCGGGCCGTGGTCGTACTCACTCCGGGAATCGCCCAGTGGGCCAGCAGCTTTGTGAGAAGCGAAGCCATCCATGTAATCCCGAACCCGATAAGCCAGCAGTTCTGTAGAAGCGGCGACCCTCAGCCGGAGAGAAGCGGCCATCGCGTAATCGCCATTGGGAGGCTGGAAGTGCAGAAGGGTTTCGACATGTTGTTAAAGGCCTTCGCCCAAACCGCCCCGCAACATCCGGGCTGGACACTGATGATAATTGGCGACGGCTCCGAGCGCGACCGGCTGCGGGCGCTGGCAGCGTCTTTACGAATCGCCGATCGCGTCAGGTGGGAACGATCCGCCAAAGAGCCAGAAGCGGAGTTGCGCCGCTCCGATCTTTTCGTCCTCTCCTCCAGATACGAAGGCTTTCCCATGGTCTTACTGGAAGCGATGGCATGCGGACTTGCAGTTGTCAGTTTCGACTGCCCCAGCGGCCCACGAGAAATAATTCACGACGGCGAGGACGGGCTCCTGGTACCGCCCAATGAGATTGACGCTCTGGCCGAAGCGATGAGCCTTTTGATGAGCGCCGAAGACGAACGCAAACGCCTGGGCGAGAGCGCGGCCCGCATACTCGGCCGGTTTGGCCTGGCTAAAGTCGCGGATATGTGGACTACGGTCTTCGAAGAGGCGCTCAGATAGGACGGTAGCGGAGGTCAACGGCTTGGCTCCGGCCTCAAATGCGCGACTGGATGACGGGCGGCATGTTGCGAGTTTCGCTGGCTCACGGGCGGTTCTAGGTATGCATGAACGTATCAGGGTCGCCTTCCTCATACGGGCCTTAGATGTCGGAGGCGCCCAACGCCAGCTCATGGCGCTCGCACGAAGTCTCGATCAAAACGTTTTCGAGGTCACCGTTCTCACGCTATACAGCGGCGGTGCGTTAATCGACGACTTGAGTGGGACCGGAGTTCGGGTCATTCAACTGGATAAAAAGAGCCGATGGGATCTGGTCGGGTTCTTTGCGCACTTGTCCAAGGTAAGCCGCAAGCTTGATCCTCAAATACTTCATTCGTATCTCCCTGGACAGAATCTGCTCGCCGTGTTCTTAAAACCCCTTCTTCGCGGAACCAAAGTGGTGTGGGGTATACGAGCGTCGGCCGAGGATCCTGCGACGAGTGACTGGCTTACGAAGCTCAACTTCCGCCTGCAGGCACTACTGTCCCGATTCGCGGATCTTATCATCTTCAATTCAAACGCCGGCAAGCAATTTCACCTTGCTCACGCCGTCGCGGCCGGCCGCGCGGTGGTAATCCACAACGGTGTGGACATTCTCCGTTTCAGTCCCGATAGGGGCGCCGGACTAAGCCTGCGTTCCTCGTGGCAGGTACCTGAAGGCGCTCTCGTGATCGGCATTGTGGGACGGATCGTTCCAGTAAAAGACTATCCGACGTTCCTTGCGGCGGCCGCGAGATTGGCGCGCATTCGACCTGAGGCTCGGTTTGCATGTGTCGGCAACGGTTCCCCGGAATACGTACGCAGGTTGCAGAATATGGCCGCAGACCTCGGATTGGAGAAAAAGGTCATCTGGCCGGGTGAGCTGATCGGAGAGCTGCCCGACGGCTACAACGCGATGGACATCTATTGCTCTTCGTCTTACGCCGAAGGAACGTCCAACGTCATCCTCGAAGCAATGGCATGTGGCGTGCCATGTGTCGTCACCGACGTCGGCGACTCGCGCATGATCGTGGGCGAGACCGGAGTGGTCGTAGCGCCTCGCGATTCGCGGGCCCTGGCTGATGGGCTTGAGCAGATGGCGCTGCGGCTCTCTCAGGGGCCGCAGCTTCGCGCCGCGGCGCGGGAGCGAATCGTATCCTCCTTCGGCGTTGATTCCCTGGCGCGGAACACTGCGAAGGCTTTGATCGAGCTGCTGTGATTAGAATTCTTCACCTGATTACGAGCTTTGGCCTGGGCGGCGCGGAAGGCAACCTCGCGCGCGTCGTCTCACATATGGACAGCACGCGCTTCCTTAACGATGTAGTGGTGATGCAGTGCTTGCCGCGTTTCCATACTGAGTTCGCGGCAGAGACGGTTCCCTTTCAGTGCCTGGGGATGCGCCCGGGGGTGCCGAATTTGCCTGCGATATACCGTCTCACTGCTATTGTCCGGGCAGCACGCCCGCATGTACTGCAAACGTGGATGTATCATGCGGACTTGCTGGGTTTGCTAGTCGGCAGGCTGACCAGGACCCCCGCAATCGCGTGGAACTTGCGGCGATCGTTCGTCGGAATGAGCGAGCACGGGTGGCTGTCGCGAATGGTGCTACGCGCCGCGGTGAGATTCTCACCGGAACCCGACGCCGTGGTCACAAATTCGCTGGCCGGGCAGCGTACCCATAAAGCTCTAGGCTACAGACCACGCCGCTGGGTATGGATCCCCAATTCGCTCGACGCCGATCGATTCCGGCCTGACGACAGCGCGCCAGCGGCACTGCGCGCCGAACTCGGTCTGGCGGCGGATACGCGGCTGGTTGGATTGGTCGCGCGCTTTATTCCGATCAAAGGCCACCGCAATTTCGCTTCTGTCATCGGCATCCTGGCAAAGCAAAACCCGGATGTGCACTTCGTACTGGTGGGACAGGGAATCGAGCAAAGCAACGAGCTACTCATTCGGATCCTCCAGTCGAGCGGTGCCTTTGAACGGATTCACCTTCTGGGCGAGCGGCGCGACGTCCAGCGTGTTATTGCCGGTCTCGACGTCGCTTGCTCCTCTTCTCACGGTGAAGGGTTCCCAAATACAGTCGGCGAGGCGCTGGCTTGTGGCGTCCCTTGTGTGGTCACTGATGTCGGCGACTCGGCCCTCTTGGTAGAGGCCGAGGGCAAAGTAGTAGCTCCCGGCGCCCCGCAGGCCTTCGCGGAGGCTTGCCAGAAACTGCTCGCACTGAGCACCGAGCAACGGCGCGAGATGGGCCTGCGCGCGCGAAGGCGTATCCAGAGCAAGTATTCGATCCGCACAATTGTCGCACGCTACGAGGAACTCTACGAGCAACTCGCGTTTCCCACGTCCGGAGCAGCGCTGGATTGACCGGCGCCGCCTGACAGCCCGACACAGTCTGAGCTTCGAGCGAGCCGCGCTAGTGATCCGCCGAGATGCGGCGGACCGGGCATTGGCGGTTCTCAACTTTGTTCCGTCTCCCAAGTTTTGCGCGCATCCACTGGAGGAGCACATGCAACTCTTCGAAGAAGCAAGAGAAAAGTTCAAGACCCGGCGCTCCAAGGTCGGAATACTAGGGCTCGGTTACGCCGGCTTGCCGCTTGCCTGCAGTTTCGCGGAAGCAGGATTCCAAGTGATCGGTTTCGACGTCGACGATGCCAAAGTGCAGGAGCTTCGCCGCGGACGAAGCTACATAGCTCATATTGAGGCGGCGCGCATCGAGCGCCTGGCAGCGGTGGGTAATTTCCGCGCCAGTTCTGATTTCCGTCTCCTGGCAGAATGCCACGCGGCGATAATCTGTGTACCCACACCGCTTGGCGAAGGCCGTATGCCGGATTTGCAGTATGTCGAGGCCACCGGCCGTGCGGTTCAATCCCAGTTGCATCGCGGTATGTTGGTAGTGCTCGAAAGCACCACCTATCCCGGCACCACTGAGGAAGTGCTGCTACCGATGTTCATGGAGACCGGGCTGGTGCCCGGCAATGATTTTTTTCTGGCTTTCTCTCCGGAGCGCGAGGACCCAGCCAACAGGGACTTCAACACCCGCACCATTCCGAAAATCGTAGGAGGGGTCACGCCGCGTTGTCTCGAGGTCGCTGCCGCGGCCTACGGCGAGGTGGTCGAACGGGTGGTCCGGGTTTCGTCGGCACGCGTCGCGGAATCGTCGAAACTGCTGGAGAACATCTATCGCTGCGTCAATATCGCGATGATCAATGAACTCAAGCTGCTCTTCGAGCGGATGGATATCGACGTGTGGGAAGTCGTGAAGGCGGCCTCGACCAAACCGTTCGGGTTCACGGCCTTTTATCCCGGTCCCGGGATGGGCGGTCACTGTATTCCGATCGACCCATTTTATCTGACCTGGAAGGCTCGGCAGTACGATTTCCAGACCCGCTTCATCGAGTTGGCGGGTGAGATCAATAACTCTCTGCCGGTTCACGTGGTCGACCGTATAGCCGATGGGCTCAATCTCCACGGCAAACCGCTTAAGGACGCCAGCGTCCTGCTGGTTGGCGTCGCCTATAAGCCTGACGTCGACGACGTCAGGGAGTCGCCCGCCATCCCGATAATAAAGCAATTGCACTCCAAACTCGCGCGCGTCGCTTATCACGATCCCTTAGTGCCCCGTCTGCGCTCGCGGCACCTGGAGGCAGACATGTTCACATCGGACCTCACGGCGAAACTGGTCAGGTCCGTCGACGCGGTCGTAATCGTCACGAACCATCATGACGTCGACTATGAAATGATCGTGCGCAACGCCGAACTGGTGATCGATACGCGCAACGCCACTGCACCTTATCGTTCACTCAACCCCAACGTTATGCTGGCCTGACTACAGGCTGGTGATAAGAAGGAAGGCTATCTATCGTGGACAACAGTTTTGCCATTGAAGAAAACCTGCGACGCGGATCCAAACCGGCGGTTGTGGTAACCGGCGGGGCTGGTTTCATCGGTTCGCACCTGGTCGAAGCTCTGCTGGGCCGGGGACACACAGTTCGAGTGATCGACAATCTTTCCACCGGCCAGGCTGAGCGGGTGCATCCGGCAGCAGACCTGATTGTTGCCGACATCGCCCGCGCGGTAGCCCTTGAGCATCTTTTCGAGGGTATCGACTGCGTTTTCCATGCCGCCGCCCTGCCGCGAGTGCCTCTATCAATCGAAAATCCGCTGGAAACCCACATTGCTAATGTTGTGGGCACTATTAATGTGCTTATCGCGGCGCGCAACGCGGGCGTACGCCGGGTGATATTCTCCGGCTCCTCGTCAGTCTATGGCGACCAGGCGCAACTGCCGCTGAACGAGGCTATGAAGCCGAACCCGCTGAGTCCCTATGCGCTTCAAAAGCTGACCGGGGAGCACTATACCCGCCTGTTCCATAGCCTCTACGGCCTGCAGACGCTGACGCTTCGGTACTTCAACGTGTTCGGCCCGCGCATGGCGACGCAGGGGGCGTACGTCACTGTCATCAGCGCGTTTCTGCGCCAGCGAATAGCTGGCAAGCCGCTGACGATCGAAGGCGACGGCGAGCAGACTCGCGATTTCACCCACGTACGCGATGTTGTCCGCGCCAACCTGTTGGCGATGGACTGCGCGACTGCGGATGGACGTGCGCTGAATGTCGGCCAAGGGCGACAGGTGAGTGTCAATTGGGTCGCCCGGCAGATTGGGGGTCCGATGGTGGGTCTGCCGGCCCGTAAGGCCGACGTACGCCATACACTCGCTGATTTTCACCAAGCCGAGGAAATCCTCGGCTGGCGTCCGCAGGTAACCACGGAACAGGGATTGGCTGACTTGATCAAGGCGTCTGGTTTGTAAGATACGCGCCTTCACCAATTCCTTGAATTCGCCCCTGCGCGACGTTCGATAGACGTATACGGCGCGCCACGAATGCGCGAACGGCGACGGTCCTTTACGACCGCCGCCGTTTTTTTGACTACGCAATCTGAATTGGCTACCTACGTCCGTTCACATACTGGTCACTAACGCGCCGCACCTTCCACGCTAGCAATTCGAACCGCTCTCGCAGGTACAATCAGTCCCTAAGATGTCGCTACTATATGACGCAGCTGTACCGCCACCACCCGGAGAAACGTCGTCCACTTGCGCCCGTTGCACAGACGAACCGACACAGTAGTTACCTCTCGCGGTGTTACTCGAATAGTTACAACCCGACGGATAGTCGCCGCCCGTGATGAATGCCGCGCTGTCACAGTCAGAATTTCCAGCAACAGCACAGTCGCCATTTTTCACCTGAAGCATGTTGTTTTGTACGACGATCGATGTAGCCGGTCCCAGCGAACTGCAATCATCATCCTCCACGCCGATGGGGCTGTCGGTGGAGAGGTTGTTCTCGATGGTGATGCCGCTCCCGTTGTCGACCTCCGGACCGTAGTACGGATTACCGGAGAAGGTGTTGTACTTCGCGGTCGAACTTGACGCACCAATGCCGGTGTAGTCGGTGTTAAACTGAATCGCCGAATTGGCCCACGTATTTTCAAAGCTGTTGCCTTCGATGGTGATGTTCGACCCACCAGAAGCAAGGATCAAAAATTGATTCTGCTGGTTGTCGAGTGTTTTCGCGCCGGAGCCAGTGTTGCTGCCCTGAAAGTCGCAGCCACAGATAGTCGTATTGCTGTTTTCTGCCGCTATGATCGCGGTGTCGTTGCCCCCGGTATGCAAGGTTGTCTTCAGTGTGACACCGGCAGCGCATACGACATTACGTCCGGCCGGAGGGACGACGCCGTGACCTCCGGTGGTTAGATTGATCAAATAAGTCCCTGCTTCGCTCACATACAGATCCCCCGCGTTGACAGCAGATTGGAAGGCCGACGTACTGTCGTCGTTTCCAGTCTTGTCAGCCCCGTAGCTAACTGGGTCTTGCGGGTTGCTTAAGGCCGGGCAGGACGTGCGCGGAAAGCAAGCTGCGCCGACCTGCGTCGATGTTCCGGGAATGGTCTGACAGCCTAGCAGCGTCGCAGTCGCCGTAGGCGTTGCGGTTGCGGTTCTAGTGGCGGTGGCGGTCGCCTTAGGAGTCATCGTCGCCGTTGCAGTCGCTGTCGGAGCGGTAGTGGCTGTCGCGGTGCGAGTCGCCGTCTGAGTGAGGGAAGCTGTCGCGGCGAGAGTCGAGGTCGCAGTGGCGGTCGCCGTCGCGGTACGAGTCGCCGTTGGAGTCGTGGTCGCGGTTCGAGTCGTCGTCGGAGTGGCGGTCGCGGTGCGAGTAGGTGTCGCCGGGACGGTAGGGGTTGGCGTTGGATGTCTGCGGCGTTTGTTTAGTCGGTAAGGTTGCGAAGCGGCCACAACCCGCCCATCGTGGCGTAGTTCTACGGTGAGATCGTATTCGTCCGGCACGAGTTTTTTCGTGCTTAATGTCGCGACAGAATAAACCTTGTTTGGATGGAGGGAATTGGACAGCACTGTCCGCCCGCCTCGGCCGCGCACTTTTAACAACAATCGATAGGCGTGGACCGGAGTCCCTGGCGAAGGTTGGACAGTAACCGCGATTTGGACAATTTCCGGCTGGCCCGGCGCGAGTATTCCGTCGGATGGATATACAGCCGAGGTCTGCAGAGTTGCATCCGGCGGATTTGTTCCAGCATAGTCACCTGCGTCCGCGTAACCAAAGACGACAACCAGTACCACCAAAGCCGTGCCGATTCTCACCAGATCAAACTTCTTCACGCACTCGCTCCCGTTGGTTTGACGGACCACGGGCGCGGCGCAACAATCAGCTTGCCAGCCTCGATTGTGTCCGTTCGCTCGGGCACGTCAGGTGATGCCCGGTGCAGGCGTTCCACCGCCTGCACCGGAATGTTTTTCAATCCATATACCAGGGTTCGGCCCGCGCGGGTTCGGGGTTAGTGACAGAGCTACGTGCGTCGGTCCCGAACTGCATCGCGGAGTTTAGATAACTCTCCTCTCTCCAACTACCGACTATGCGACCAGCGGACGGCAAACTCCTAAGAGATCCGTTGAGCACGGCCTCCGCAGGCCGTCAGCGCCTCGCGAACTGTTGCCGACAAGACCCTAAGTTGCTGCGAGGAGGAGGAGGGTAGAACTGGTAGAGAAAACAACAGGCGACCACGACTTCGCCCGCGACTCCTTTTATGAGAACTGGACGGCCAGATCAAGTATAGTGGAGAAAAAATTCCGCTATCCGCTCGCATCGCCTATTTCTTCACGTCCTTAATCGCGGTATGAGAGGACACCGCGATTTTCAGCCTGTGTACAAGGCTACTGAAGTTCGTCGGAACCAAAGTGTGGGGAGAGCGAAAGTCGCGAGAGCCGTGACGAACCTAAGTGATCTTCATCGTCTCGATTCGGTAGCCGAAACGGCCGACCGAGAAAATCACAGGTCAGTTGTCACTCGGTGTCTGAAGATCCGAGTTTCCGATAGAGGGTCTTGCGGTCGATGGCGAGCAGGGTGGCGGCTTCGGTTTTGTTTCCCCCGACAGACGCCATGATCGCGCGGATATATTCCTGCTCCAACTCGTCAAGTGTCATGCCTCGCGCTACCGCGAATTCGAGATTCACCGAGGGCCGGTACTCACCCGCAACCTTGGGTGGCAAATCAGAGACGTTGATGCGACCTTCATGGCAAAGGATCACAGCCCTCTGAATCGCGTTTTGCAGTTCCCGAATGTTCCCCGGCCATGGATAGCGGAGCAGACGGTCCATTGTTTCGTCGGAGATCTTGGGAATCCGCCGTCCGGACTCGCTGCTGCTTCGGGCGAGGAAATGCTTGATGAGCAACGGAATGTCCTCGGTTCGTTCGCGCAACGGCGGAATCGCAATCGTCACGGTGGCGATTCGATAGTACAAGTCGGCGCGGAACCTTCCGGCGGCGATCGCGTCCTCAAGAGCGGTGTTGGTGGCGGCCACGATTCGTACCTCCACCGGAGTCTCTTCGGTGTCACCGATCGGACGCACGCGTTTGTCTTCGATAACGCGCAACAGCTTCGGCTGCAGAGCAACCGGCAACTCGCCGATCTCGTCGAAGAAGAGTGTCCCCCGGTGCGCGGCCTGGAATAGGCCGGTTTTGTTCTGTCGAGCGTCAGTGAATGCCCCTTTGACGTGGCCGAACAATTCACTCTCGAGCAGGTTCTCCGGAATCGCCGCGCAGTTAACTGCGACGAACGGCCCGCCTCGCACCTGGCTGTGATAGTGCAACGCGCGAGCAAAGAGATCTTTGCCGACCCCGCTTTCACCGGTGATCAGCACGTTAGCCGAGGTGTCCGCCACCTGCCGCAACACTTCGAATTGAGCGAGCATCTTGGGATTTCGCGCAACGATTTGGTCCAGTCCGAAACTGTGCGCCAACTCGCTGCGTAACCTGAGCACTTCTCGGCGGAGCTCGCGGTCCTCGAGCGCTCGCCCAACTACCAGCAGCAACTCGTCGTTGCTGAACGGCTTAGTGACGTAATCAAATGCACCAAGCCGCATGGACTTGACGGCTGTCGCAATTGAACCAAAGGCTGTGATGATAACGACCGGAAGGCTCGGCGCGATTCGTTTCACCTGGGTTTGCAACTGATCGCCGTTCATTCCACTCATCCGCAAGTCCGAGATCATCAGGTCGGGTTCTTCCCGCTCGACCATTGCGAGGGCCTCGGCGCCCGAGTAGGCCGTCACGGCGCGATAGCCCGTCGCCTCCAGCACGTCGCGCAGCATGCTGACCATCTCGCGGTCATCATCCACTAGAAGGATGGTGGCGTTTCTCACTTCGCTAGTCATCGCATTTCACCGGAGTGTCGTCTTGCGCCGTGATCAGCGGAAGCGTCACAACAAAGCGTGCGCCTTTTCGCCCCCGCTCGACCTCGATCTTACCGTCATGCTCTCGGACAATTGACTGACTGATGGCGAGCCCCATTCCAGTGCCTTTGCCTGGCTCCTTGGTTGTGAAAAAAGGATCGAAGATTCGCTCGCGATCAGCCTCGGCGACTCCCGGTCCGCTGTCCTCGAACAGCAACCTGAGATAGTGCGGCATGCTGGCCCTGTCCGCCTCCGCGGTAATTCGAAGAGTTCCACCTTCTGCGCTCATGGCGTCGAGCGCGTTGACTGCCAGGTTGATGAAGACCTGTTGGAGTTGGCCCGCCTCGCACTTTACGATTAATGGCTCTCCGGGAAGATCGGCAACAAACCGGACGCCGCGTCGTTGCGCTTCAGTCTGAAGAAAATTCAGCGTGGCGTTGATGATCTCTCGCACGTCACGCGGATGCTGCGCGAGCTCACGGCGGCTGCTGAAATCGAGCAGCATACGTACGATTTCTGTGATCCGATCGATCTGACCGACGATCGTTTTAAGCCTTTCGGTGGTCTTTGGAGGATTAGCATCCGCACTAAGAAGGTTTTCAGCTCGTCCACGAATTACATTCAGCGGCGTGCCTATCTCATGGGCAAGGCCTGATGCCAGTGTCCCGATTGTGGCGAGCTTGTCTGAGTGCCGCAATTGGCGCTCCAAATCTATCTTTCGTTCATGTTCGTCTCTCAACCGCTGTCGAGCCGTCGCAAGCTGCTGGTAGAGCCATCTAAACTCTTCAGTCAATAGCTCGACTTCGTTGCCGTGGACGTCGAGGTGCATCTCCTCTTCTTCGGCAGAAAACAGGGAGATCCTCCGCGAAAGCTCGGCCAGCGGCCGGGATACATAGCGCCGACTTACCAGCGGAATCAGAACGATGACTAATGTCAGAGAGACAGTGCCCGCAAGTACAGAGGCAATGACTCGTTGACGGAGGTCTTCGCGCACGTCACTCCATTCTTGTCCGACCAGTAACACAGCAGAGACCTGGCCATTCTCGACCAAAGGTGCCGCCAGGCAAAACCAGGACAAGCTTCCCCTGGATTGCATGAACTCGTCCGTCTTGCCGCTGAGAACTCCTTCCAGCGCCGGAATCTTGGGTGGCGGGTTCAAGGAAAAATCGAACAACGAAAATTTGATATTACCGCTTGAATCGAGCACCGCCGCTTCCACGTTTTCGCTCCGAACTTGTTCGAAAGCGTTCCTCACTGACTTCCAGTCACCTTCGGCGACATCGACCTCGAGCGCTGCTTGCAGCGCGCTAGTCGTCGCCCGAGTCTCGCGCTTGAGGTCATCTAAATAGACCCGTGTCGAATGGCTAATGCTGTAGTACATGTAGCCGGCCATTACCGGGGCCACACACACCAGCATGGCCAAAGTCTGGCGGGTGCCAATCTTCACGAGCGCATTATAATCGAGGTCGGCCGACGAAGACGACCACCGCTTACCTCTTGTTCACCGCCAGGCGAAGGTCCCTGCCGCGACAGAGTGGCGCGGCCGCCAGGCAAGCGGTGACTTACAGATCGGCATCTTGCGCTCTTCCTTCGCTACTACGAAAAGAGAGCCATTGCCGTGCCAAGCTAGACCCTGAGGATTCGTCAAGGCCCACTCCTTGGAGCCAATTGGCTGTGTAGCGAAACGCCACGTTTGCTGAGGAGTTTCACCACACTCTGCCGACTTCGCAACGAGCTTGTCGAGACTTTTGCTAGGCACATTGCTTGCGAAATCGGGGCAAACGTTTGCTCGAGACTGGCATCATTGCCGCGGTCGCGGGCGTCGTGTTTTTCACTCTCCTTCTTTTGGGGGAACAGTTATTTATGAACTCCTCCGCTATTCGCGATGATGCGCAGCACCGGTTACGCACACACCTCGCCCAGTTCCTGCCCCAGGAGCTAGTAGACGAGCTTCTCTGTCACCACACTTCGGTGACGTACGCCAAGGACTCGATCATATTCCTGCAGGGATCGCCCGCTGACTTGATGTTCTGGATCATGTCGGGCCTGGTGAAGCTCTACTGCCCGATTTCCGAGGGGGATCGCACGCTGGTGAGACTCTGCGGGCCCGGCGATGTGCTGGGCTACGCTGATTTCATCGACGGCGACAAGCGCCACCTCCAGGCTTTCGAGGCCCAGGCCCTGACGAAGTGCTCGATCGCGCTATTTACGCGGGAGCACGCTGTCACGATGCTGGAAAAGTTGGACCCGCCGACTCTGCTTCGCTTCATGGTGCAGATGAACACGGCTTGGTCGTCGGTCGCGTTCTGGTTTGCAGAGACTCTTGGATACTCTTTTCGCGAGCGACTCTACGCGACGCTGAAAGATCTCGCGACCAGATTCGGCATCCAGGACACACGCGGAACGTTGTTACCAATGAAGCTGTCGCATCAGGACTTGGCTGAGATGATCAACGCCTCGAGAGCGATGGTGACCAAGCTTATCGGCGATATGATCGAGGAACGTTTACTGGATCGCGACGGCAGACATTACATTGTCCGGAGCAGCGTGCTCAAAAATGGCTCCGCCAACGCCGCGGCTAACGGCCACACAAACGGCCAGAAAGGCGGCAAACAACGACCCGAACCGAAGTCGATGATCCAGTCCGCCTTCAGCGAGAATTGTCACCGCAACTGAGCCCCGCGCATACCGACCGTAGTCGTCGTGACCGCGATCGCGAGCGTCAAATCTCAGCTGTCACGCCTCCCCTGAAAAACCAAAGTTGCCCTCTCTCTCAAGCGTCGTAGAAGTCGACGGGCCCAGAGGAACTCGGTCGCCAGAATTGCAAGGCCGAGAGGAATGACGATGAATGCAGGGCCGGGCAACACGATCAGCGCGATGCCGAACGCGAGAACGGTCACTCCGATCACAGCCACTGCGACCTTTCGCGCGAAACGGAAAGGGGAAGTTGTCAAGGAGACTACTATACGGCCGGGCCCCGCTTCCTGATGTGTCATGGTCGGGCCTCGACCGCCTGGTCCGGGGACCCTGGATGAGCGGGCACCTCTAGCTTCTTTGGTGGCCATAGCAGTGACGACGCGATTCCACCCGCAAGCAGCGTCCCGATAACGGCCAGAGACACCACGATCGGGACATTGTACACCCCGGCAAGGAGCATCTTTCCGCCGACTCCCACCAACACCAGCGACAAACCAACCTTGAGGTAGTGAAACTTTTCCATCATGCCGGCT
The DNA here is from genome assembly GCA_049590495.1 of Binatus sp. (SeqCode). Lineage (GTDB taxonomy): Bacteria > Desulfobacterota > Binatia > Binatales > Binataceae > Binatus. The sequence goes on along the minus strand of JBAWCX010000402.1, from coordinate 5,073 downwards.
ACCGCGAAGTAGAGCGCCCGCAATCCGAGCATTGCGAAGATGTTCGACGTGTACACGATAAAGGGATCGGTCGTGACCGCGAAGATCGCAGGGATCGAGTCGACCGCGAACACAATGTCGGCAGCCTCGATGGCGACAATGACCGGGAGCAAAGGTCTCGCGTAGCGCCTGCCGGCTTCGACGACAGTAAAGCGCCTGGCTCCATAGTCGTCCATCGAGGGAATCAGGCGTCGGCATAACCGGTAGATCGGATTCTTTTCTGGGTCGGCCCCGCCGCGTCGTTGCATCAGGAGCTTGATACCCGTGAAGACAAGGAAGGCGCCAAACAGGTAAGCCACCCAATGAAACTGCTGGAGCAGTGCTGCGCCTAGCACTATGAAAATCGCGCGCGTGACCAGTGCGCCGAGAACTCCCCAGAACAGCGCGAGGTGCTGGAACTTCGGCGGAATCGAGAAGGCGGAGAAAATGACCAGGAAGACGAAGATATTGTCGACTGAGAGCGCCTTCTCGATCACGTAGCCGGTGAGAAACTCGAGGGCACGCTGCGACCCGAACCAGAAATACACGCCGAGGTTGAAAAGCAGCGCGAGCGAGATCCAAACGGCCGTCCAGACGAGCGCCTCGCGGACACGGAGCTGGTGGGCGTTGCGATGGAACACGCCAAGGTCGAGGACCAGCATGCCCAACACCAGGACGGTGAAGCCGACCCATAGGACCGGCGTGCCAACACTTTCCATTTCCACCCTTATTGCAGTCGTCGAAGCTGGAAGCGCGAAACGTCGGACATGGTCGATGACTCAAGGCTTCGCCGTGCGGCTCGACGCAAACTGTTCAATCAAGATAGTTTGCACCGTAGCCGCGACGGCGCGCGCGGCTCCTACCGAGCCGCGCGAATCATAGCGTTGGTGGTGAAGAACTCTCGATCGACCGCGCCCATGTTGATGTACCAGGTCTCGCGCTCGGGCGATTTTCGATCCGGCAGGTAGCACATGGTCGCAGCGCCCGTCTGCACGTCGGTCGCCGCGGCGCCGACCACGAACTCGCGCTTGAAAGGATAGATCGCAATTCGCGCATCGGGCACCGGACGATCGCGATAGGTCATCCAGTAGATGTGGTTCTGCCAGAGATGGCCGGACGCGTCATAGCTATCGACGTACGGATTGAACCACATCTGGCTGTCGATATAGACGACGGTCTTGCTGTGCAGCGCATTCCCGGCGTAACCCGGGCGCGGAGTTGCCTCGACCAGGTAGAGGTGACGCTTCTGCCAGTTCTCGGGACACGCGCTGGCGCCGCCGTCGCTCTTGCACTGGAGCGCGGGTGAGTTGGCGATGTTCACCGGCGCAAGCATCGTGCGCTCGCCCAGGAACTTGTAGTCATATTGCTCGACCTTCGGATTAAATCCCGAATAATGGTCCGGGTCGAATGTAGTCAGGCTCGCAGAACGTCCAGTCGCTGGCGCCACTGCCGAACTCAGGATTGACTCATTCAAGCGCCGGACGCGCCGGCTGCCGGTAGTCCAGTTCCAGCTGTCGTCACCACGATTCGGATCGGCATAACGCCATCGGATGAATCCGCTGCCATGCAGCGACTGCGGCTCCAGGATTGGATACAAGCCGAATAGCCAGTAGCGGCCGGTTTTCTTGAAGTCAGGGTCGAACGGCATCGGCTCGACCTCGGTCCTGCCTACCAATGCATAACCGGCATAGTGCCCGATCTGGAAGTGATCGATCACGCGCGGCTCGCGGTCTCTGGCGGTATATACGCTGTCGCATCCATAGTTGCGCAGATCGTAGTCGTCGGACGTGATCGGGCGGAACGCGTTGTTCCACATGATCTTGGTGGCTGCTTGCGGATCGTTGGCGTCGAAAAACGGAAACGGCTGGCCCGCAACGTATCCAACAAGGCTCCGGCCATCCTGGGAGAGCCGGACCTGCCCTGAATATTTCTCGGTCGCGTTCATGAATGGCGGCGGCCATTCGATTCGCTCGGTCGCAGCGATCTTCATCGACATCCCGTTGACGACTTTGTAGTAGACACCGGGCGATACCAGCTCTTTGACCTGAGCAGCATTGACGGGTGTGATGAGGTCTCCGGGCTGGACCTCTGCGGAGGAAGGCGCGGAGATTGCGAGAAACGCCAACGCCAGTAGGTACCCGGCCCGATTTTTTATTGATTGCAATCTGGACATGTTCGAATCTCCAGAACTCGCTCGCGAACAATTGGTGCAAGATCTACGCCTTCGTGGTCGACGAACGGACGCGGCAAATGATCACGCGCGGAACTTTCTTGCGCATTTGGAAAATCGCTTGAGAGCTTGGAAAGGATATGGTCGAGTGCCGGGGAGAAACGCCGCACAGGGTGTGGCATTCCGCTACGCGAACAAACCCGGGGGTCGCTCAGTCTCTACGAGCTGTTTGCGTCATTGGCATCGTCACGTAAAATCGGGTGCCCGACGGTCCGGAATCGAAGGTTATTTCACCGTTGTGGTCGCGCATTATCGACTGGCTGACGGCCAGCCCCATTCCGGTGCCCTTGCCTGGTTCCTTGGTCGTGAAAAATGGGTCGAACACGTTGCCCTTGTGCTGCGGCAAGACGCCAGTCCCTGTATCTTCAAAAGTAATCCTCAAGAATGACCCGCGATCGGAGTCCTCGGTTTCGGCTGTCACCCGAAAATTTCCACCGTTGATTGCCATGGCATCGAGCGCATTTATCGCAAGATTCACGAAGACCTGCTGTAGCTGATCCGCATCACAGTCCACTATCAGCGGCTTGTCACCTAGTTCCTTTACTAATGCAACGTTGCGGCGCGAGGCTTCAGTTTCCACGAGACCCAGTGCGCGTTCGATGATGGACCGCACATCGCAAGCGACCCTGACCGACTCGCGAGGGCGCGCGTAGTCCAGCAGCATCCTCACAATGCGCGAAATCCGATCGCTTTGTCCGACGATGATCTCCAGTCCTTCCTGACTCTTCGCCGGTGGTGGCTTGAACTGCAGCAGATACTCCGCTCGAGCGCGAATTACGCCCATCGGCGTACCGATTTCGTGGGCCAGTCCCGATGCCAGGGTGCCGATAGTGGCGAGTCTTTCAGCGTGTTGCAGTCTTCGCTCGAGTTCGAGTTCCCGGCGATATCTCTCGAGCAGATCGGCGCGCGCCTTGACGAGTTGGTCGTCCAGACTCCAAAATTCCTCCGTGAGCAGTCTTACTTCGTCCGCTGCGGGGCCTCTCCCAAATTCGCCTTCCTTGGAAAAACGCGTCACTTTTTCGGTCAACTCGGCTAGCGGTCGAGAGACATAACGTCGGACCACGAGAGGTATGATCGTGGCGATGCCCACAACCAGCACCAGTGCGGCAGCGACTGACACCATCGTGCGGGCTCTCAGGTCATTGTTGATATCGGTCCAGTCCTGGGCAAGCAGCAGGTAGCCGATGAGCTGGTGGCTTTGGTTGCTCAGTGTTATCAGCCGGCAAAACCATTGCCGTTCAATCGCGGTCCGCTCAAATTCGACAAACCCTTTCGAGCTTGCGCGTTTGAACTCCTGAGAGGTAGGGAGCAATTCAGATGGGAAGTCATGCGGAGCGTAAACGAGCTTGCCATCGAGGCCAAACAGCGCGCTTTCAGTGCCTTCCGTGCTGATCCGCGCCAGAACACTTCGAACCTGGTCCCAGCGACCTTCCCTGATCTCGTTTTCCAGCGCGGGTGCCAGGCCTCGCGTGGTCGCGTGAGTTTCGCGCTTCAGATCAGTGATATACGTTCGCGTCGAGCGTTGGACGCTCCAATACGTGTAGGTTGCGACTGCGGGCGTCAGTGCCAGTAGCAACACAAATGTCACGCGAGTGCCGACTCGCACGAACCACACTACAATTGGGGGCCTCTGCTAACAGAATCCTTGCGATTTTGTCCGGCAATCATCGCAGGGACCCGGCCGTAGCAACGCGGCGATACTCGGGAGAAACTGCGGTGTACAGGTCGTGCGTTCACTCAAGAAAAATGAGCGCGACGAGCCCGAAGATTGCGGTGCCCACGCACAACGCCAGTAGGACCCGGTCGTAAAGAATAGCGTCTCGTCTGAATTTCATACTTTGGATGTCGTGGCATTTTGTTGAGCATGCGGTCGATAGTGCGTTTGCCACATAACCCTTCCTAACAATTGTATTTGCAAGGTGGCGGCCAACCGCGACCAACACATCGCCGTCTCGATAAGACTGCTTTCGCGGACACTTTCCGCTGCGTGAATTCGATCAGCTTCAGAAGGCTGGCTGCGCGGCCTCGAATAACGTGGTGAACCGCCTCGACCGGCGTAGCGATTCGCCCCGGAGATCTGGTCGTCTTTTTTGAGTCTATGGGGCTTTTCCGGCTGGTCCGTTCCTTGCTCAGTTTGTACGTGAGTTCTGAGTTAAGGAACAAGCATCTCGAATAGAAACTCGAAGGTAAAAAATCATGAAGCGTGCCGTCTTGATTATAGTCAGCGCTCTGGCGCTCGTGGGCTTGCTGTTCGCTGACCTCGCGTACCCGAAGGCGAGCATTGCCGAAGAGACTCTTGCGGAGGCGCCCGCCGCAGAAGCTGCCGCCACTCCGGAGGCTGCCTCCACTCCTGAGGCTGCGATCGGCTCTGTTCCGAAAGACGCGACTGTCGAAACGTCTGAGAGCGCTAGCCAAGGCACCAAGGCCGAGGAAGCTTCTACTCAAAGCATGCCGGGTTCTGTTGATGAGGCATTGGACCAGCTCGACGAGCCGGCAGCAGCAGCTAGCGCCTCGGCCTCGGGAGCCGCTGGTGACGAGAACGGAAGTAACGGAGAGGCGGCGTCACAGCATAACGACGCGCCGGCATCCGACGAGAGCATCGTCCGATGAACGATGATTCAACGTGCGCGAGGTAACGCAACATTCTGATGATTAGTAGCGCGATTCGCCGCAGCGCGGCTGCGATTGACCCGATGGCTGTGTTCTAGAACACGGCATCACGCGAAAGAGGCTCACCAGATCTAAGACTTGTACCGACTGCGCCCCCTGTCGAAGTACCTCCCCCACCCCCTGAAGGGCGAGCCGTTGCAGCAGGCGCGCTGCAG
>JBAWCX010000401.1:0-7277 GCA_049590495.1 Binatus sp. (SeqCode) | reverse complement strand
CATCACGGCCGCGCCTTCACGCGCGCACATTATCGCGGTCGCGCGGCCGTTGCCGATCGAAAGCTTGTCGCCGGCCTTCGCAGGTCCGTCCGCGCCGCCTCCGACGATTAACGCTACCTTGCCCGTCAGACGAGCCATAATTTTGCCTCCTGTTGGAGCGATGCCACGAAAACTTCGCCCCATTCAACGTCGGCAGCGCGTATCGTTTGCATAGCAGTGGGGTTAGCGCGGGCGTGTGCACCGCGTCAAGGATTACGATGCGCTCACGGCGGGATGGTGTTCCTTCAGGATAGCGGCGCAGGCGGCGATAGCAGCGACGACACCGTCGGCGACGCGACCAGCCTTCACGGTTGCCAGGAATTCATCGACGATTTGGTTCCAGGCTCCGGCGGGCGCCAGGGCGTGGGTCTCGTGATCGGCGACGATCTCGACGTAACGCTCGCCGAGCGACACGAACAGCAAGATTCGGTGCCGCTGATTCGGATTTGCCATCGCATGCGCGTTGAATTCGCGATGCGCCAGTTGCCGCGCGTGAGCATGCTTGACCAGCTCCGGTACAATCCGCAGCCGGAGCGGAAGCCCGTTGAGTAGCAGCGTCATCAGAATCATGAACCACAGTTGGATCGCGATGATGACGCGGCTTTGGATATCAGGCCGCAGTAGACTCACGAGCGCTCCCAGCAGAATCGCGCCGATAGCAGCCCATGCGACAGGATAAAGGGAATAGCGATCGCTGGCGCGAGTCACTACGACGCAAAGATTTGCCGCAGTGCTTCGCCCGCTCTCGGCAATCGCGGCATCGATGCGATTGTGCTCCTCGGATGTGAACGGCTTTTTCACTGTTTCATGTCACCAGCTTCCTGAAGCGCCTCCGCCGCCGAACGATCCACCGCCTCCAGAGAAATCGCCACCGCCACCGCCATCGCCACCTCCTTCTCCATAAGAAGGCCCTCCGACGTACCGGCCCTCCGAATCCCGTCCATAGCGGTCGAGGTGCCGAATACGTCCCGTAAAGGCCGCGTACAAAAGAGACGCAGTGCCGATCAAAGGGATGAGCAAAATAAACAGACTGGCGAATATAAGGCCGAATGTAGGTTTGACTATAGCGGAAACCCCGGATGTCGCCGATTCGCTTATCCCGCCGGGGTTACCGCCGAGCACGCGCAGTATCGACGTAGTGCCGGCCACGATGCCGGCGTTGAAGTCTCCGCGCTTGAAGCTGGGCAGGATGTAGTTTTGGATTATCGTCGCGCTGATGGCGTCGGTGAGTTCTCCTTCGAGGCCGTAACCCACCTCGATGCGAACTTTGTGCTCCTTGGGCGCGACGACCAGCAGCACGCCGTTGTTCTTGCCTTTCTGCCCGATGCCCCAGCGACGGCCGAGCTGATAGCCGAAATCCTCGATCGTATATCCCTGGAGCGAAGGCAGCGTGACCACTACGACTTGCTCGCCGGTTGCGCGCTCCTGCGCTGCCAGCATGTCGGTGAGCTTGCTTTGGGTAGAAGTATTCAGCACGCCAGCATCGTCAACGACTCGGCCGGTGAGCGGCGGAAATTTCGGTTCGGAGGCGAGCGCAGGTGACGCGAGAATCAGGGCGACAATGAGGAGGAGCCATTGCGATCGTTTCGGATTCACCAGCTTCCCGAAGCGCCTCCGCCGCCGAACGATCCGCCTCCCCCAGAGAAGCCACCGCCGCCGCCACCGGAAGACCCTCCTCCAGAAGAAGATCCTCCGCCGAACCCGCGATCCGAGTCCCAGCCATTGTTACTGTCCCACTGGACCTTGTGAGGTGATGAAACTAATGCCCCCATAAGAAGCACAGTACCAATCAAAGGGATGAGGAAAAACAACGCCAGAGCCACCGACGCTTTGCGGTCCGGAGGGTGGAAAAGACTTCCAAAACCTGCGGGCGCGGAGTTATTTTGGGGAAACCATGTCGCCGGTACGCCTTCGTCAGGAGGGTTACCGCCGAGCGCGCGTACCATCTCCGTGGCGCCAGCCAGCACCCCGAAGTTGAAATCTCCGCGCTTGAAGCTGGGCAGGATGTAGTTGTCGATTATCGCGCGGCTCTTCGCGTCGGTGAGTTCTCCTTCGAGGCCGTAACCAACCTCGATGCGAACTTTGTGCTCGTTGGGCGCGACGATCAGCAACGCGCCGTTGTTCTTCCCTTTCTGCCCGATGCCCCAATAGCGGCCGAGCTCGTAGCCGAATTCCTCGATGGGATATCTCTGCAGTGAACCGACCGTCACGACGACGACTTGATCGCCAGTTGTGCGCTCGTGCTCGGCCAGCATGAGGGTGAGCTCGTGCCGGGTGTGAAAGTTCAGGATGCCCGCGTCATCGACGATTCTGCCGGTGAGCGGCGGAAATTTCGGCCCGGTGGCGAGGGCCGGTGACGCGAGGATCAGCAGAAGTAGAATGAGGGGCAGTGATTGTGCTCGTTTCGGATTCACCAGCTTCCCGAAGCGCCTCCGCCGCCGAACGATCCACCTCCTCCCGAGAAGTCGTCATCGTCATCGGAAGATCCTCCGCTTGACCCGCCATCGGAATCCCAGCCGTGGCTGCCACCCCAGTGAAATTTGCGACCTGATGAAATGAGAGTCCACACAAGAAGCACAGTGCCTATCAAAGGGATAAGGAAAAACAAGGCTACAACGGCAAACCCAATGCTTTCTGGAACGTTGGAAACACTTTTATCGGAAGATGCGGGCTCGGAGCGATTCTCGCCAGATGATGTTGCCGATTCTCCTGTCTCAAGTGGGTTACCGCCGAGCACGCGCAGGATCGAGGTGGTGCCGGCCAGCACGCCGGCGTTGAAGTTTCCGCGCTTGAAGCTTGGCGTGACGTAGTTCTGAATTATGGTGCTGCAGGTGGCGTCGGTGAGTTCTCCTTCGAGTCCATAACCCACCTCGATGCGAACTTTGTGCTCCTGGGGCGCCACGATGAGCAGCACGCCGTTGTTCTTGCCTTTCTGCCCGATGCCCCAGCGGCGGCCGAGTTGATAGCCGTAATCCTCGATGGTGTATCCCTGGAGAGAGTCCAGAGTCACCACCACGACTTGTTGGCCGGTTGCGCGTTCGTGCGCGGCCAGCATCTGGGTGAGCTTACTTTGGGTCGAAGCATTCAGGATGCCGGCGTCGTCGACGACTCGACCGGTGAGTGTCGGAAAACTCGGTTCGGAGGCGAGGGCAGGTGACGCGAGAATCAGCAGAAAGAAGATCAGCGGAAGAGTGAGCGTCGCCCATCGCGCTCGAAGGTCGCAGTCGGCGCATGCGCAGCGAGTGCGCACTAGAACTTGACCTGGGGTACCTGCTGGGCTTGCTCGGTGATCGTGAAAGTCTCGCGGACTTTCATATCGGGGTAGAGGATCGCCGCTACCCATCGTCCTGGAATGGTCCTGAGAATGGTGTTGTAGTTCTGCACGGCGAGAATGTAATCGCGGCGCGCCACGGCGATGCGATTTTCGGTGCCCTCGAGCTGCGATTGAAGCTCGAGGAAATTCTGATTCGACTTGAGGTCGGGGTAGGCCTCGGCCACCGCGAGCAGGCGGCCGAGCGCGCCGGTAATCGCGGCCTGGTTCTGCTCGAACTGGTGAAACGCCTGCGGGTTCGACAGGATGTCCGCTGGAAGCTGCATCTGGGTCGCATGCGCGCGCGCTTCGGTCACCTGGGTCAGGACAGTCTGCTCCTGGTGGGCATAGCCCTTGACCGTCTCAACGAGGTTCGGGATAAGATCGGCGCGCCGCTGATATTGGTTCAGCACTTCGCTCCAGGCGGCCTTCACCTGCTCGTCGAGAGTCGGGATCTTGTTGACGCCGCATCCCGACAGCCCGTCTAGCACCAGCCCAAGCGTCAGCAGCAGAGCTAGCGCGCGAAAGTGCTTCAACGGTATCAAGGTGAACGAGGAAATGGTCAGGCGCCTTCGCGGCTCTTGAAACGGTGCTGATGCGGCTCGGGTGGCATCGTCAGCAACTCGCGAGAATAAATCTCACCGAGATACTCAATCAGGTTGCGCATCGAGACTACCGCGGTCGGACGGCCGTCGTCGTCGACCAGCGGGATGTGCCGGAAGCCCTCGAGCACCATCTTGCTCAGCGCGAACGCGACGTTGGCGTCGGCCGGGAGCGTGAACGGATCGGCGGTCATAAAGGCGGAGACCGGGGTGTGGACGAGATCGAGCGGCTGGCCCGCCACCTTCATGAGAATGTCGCGCTCGGTGAAGATACCCGCGAGGCGGTCGTCCTCCATCACCAGCACGCTCGCGCGACGCTCCTGCTGCATCAGGTGAATCGTATCGGCGAGAGTGGTCGAGGCCGAGACCATCAACGGCGGCTGGGAGACCACCTCGCTAAGCGCGGTGTTGGCCAGCGCGGACTCGAGAACTTGGGGGCCGGGATGTTCGTCGTCGAAAAGCTCGCGGTCATCGTCGTCGCCAGGCATGAGTCAGCCCTCCGATACCAAGATTTTCAGAGAGCATAGCCTAGGCCGTTCGACAGCTTAGGGCAAAGGGCGCGGTATGCTTGTGCGGGGATATTTGGAGGCGGCTACTTCGAAGCCGCGATCATTTCCTCGACGTCGCGCAGCCGATCCTTGCCGAAGAAAATCTCGTTGCCGACGTAAAATGTAGGGGAGCCAAACGTGCCGCGCTCGACCGAACGATTTGTATTCTCGAGCAGTTCGTCCTTCACCGGCTTGGTCTCGATCAGCTCGAAGATTCGGGCGGTTGGCAGCCCCGCCTCGTCGAGCGCCGCGCGAAAGACGTTGAGGTCGTCCATCTTTTTGGGGTCGGCCCACATATTCCGGTACATCTCGTCGACGTAGCGCTCGAACACGCCGAGCGATCGTGTTGCGATCGCTCCGCGCATCATCATCAGGGTGTTCACCGGGAAGAAGGGATTGCTCTGAAAACGCGCGATCGCGTGACGTTTGATGAAGCGGGTCATCTCCAGCCGTTCGTACTCGGGCTTGTTCTTGATCCCGGCCAGGCTTTGCGCCGGCGAGCGATTGTTGGTCAGCTTGAAGACGCCGCCGAGCAGCACAGGCACGTACTCGAACTTCGCCCCGGTGCGCTTTTCAATTTCGGGAATCACGAGATGGCTCAGATATGCGTTGGGGCTGCCGAAGTCGAAATGAAATTCCACCTTGACCATGGTCTCACCATTTTTCTCCGAAGGGACGGATTTCCTGCTCGAATGTCCACGCGTCGCGAGGCTGCTGGTAGAGTTGCCAATAGGCGTCGGCCACGGCAGCCGGTCTCATGAGCCGGGCGACGTCGAGGTTCTTCATCGCCTCATCGCCCTCACGTTCGCGGATACGATCGCGCACCCACGCGGTATCGACGCCCGCGTCGATCACGAGATGAGCGACGTGAATATTCTTCGGCCCGAGTTCTCGCGCGGCGCTTTGCGCAACTGCGCGCAGGCCGAATTTCGCGGCCGCGAACGCTGCGTATCCAACTCCGCCACGCAGACTGGCGGTCGCGCCGGTAAAGAAAATCGATCCGCGTCCGTGCGGGAGCATCAGGCGGGCTGCCTCCCGGCCCGCGACGAAGCCGGAGTAACAGGCCATTTCCCAGACCTTGCGGAACACGCGGTCGGTCGTCTCGAGCAATGGAAAATTGACGTTTGCGCCTATATTGAAAACGCAAACCTCGAGCGGCGCGTGCTTGTCGGCGTCCTGCAGAAAAGCGGCGAGGTCGTCTTCCTTGCGAGCATCGAGCGACCGCGCCGCGATTCTGCCGCCATTCGCCTCGACGTCGGCGACCAACGGCGCGAGCTTGTCGCCCTGTCGGCGACCCGCGAAAACGGTGAAACCTTCGGCCGCAAATTTTTTGGCGATTGCACCGCCGATGTAATCGCCAGCTCCGATAACCGCCGCCGTCGCATTTTTCTTTTCCAAGGGCGATCCTCCTTGACCACGCTGTTGCCTATGAGCGGCGACCGGCAGTCCGATCTTTAACGCGCTTGACCACTCGCTTGGCGGTACTTTTCAATATCAGATCCGAAAGCGCCTCATCGTTGACGGCACGCGCGAGAATCAGCGCGCCGGCCATGGAAGCGAACGCGACGATCGCGCCCTCGTAGCGGTGTTCATGGCGGTCATCCGGCATCAGCCGCGACAGGAATTCGAGGTCGTCCTTCAACTCCCTCGTGAAAGCCTCACGAACGTGGCGCGGCTGCCTGGCGATGTCGCTGCCAAGGGCCGCGACCACGCAGCCGGTACCCGGCGCATCGCGATGGGCTCGCGACAGATAACCATCCACGATCGCGGGGAGCGCCCGCCCGCCCGGGTTGCGTTCCGCCGCCCGCTTCCAGACGCGCTTGCCTCGCGCCTGCGCGAACCGAATCGCCTCGGCCGCGATAGCCTCCTTGGATCCGAACTGGCTGTACAGCCCGCCGTGAGTGAGGCCGGCGTCTTTGGTGATCGAGTCAACGCCGGTGGCGCCGATGCCGTGCTCGCGGAACAGGCGAGCGGCAGAGGTCAGGATTCGCTCGCGGTTCTCAGCAGCCTTTTGTTTAGAAACCCGCATCCAGCTCCCCGATCGGTTCTTGACACATATGATTACGAGCGTCATTAATATGCCAAACATGACAAGCGCCATCAATAGGCCCGGTGAGAATGACCATGAGCGATTCTTCCTCGGTTAGATCAGACAACGTATGTGTGGTGGTCGGCGTCGGCGAAGGTCTCGGCACGGCTCTGGCGCTGCGTTTCGCCGCCGGCTACAAGGTGGCGCTTATCGCTAGGAGTTCCGAGGTTATCGGGAAGACCGCTAGCGAGATCAAGTCAGCCGGGGGCGTCGCACTTCCAATTCAGAGCGACGCCACGATCGAAACGGAGATCGCGGCCGCGCATGAGAGAATCAAGCGCGAGCTCGGTCCCGTAGAAATTCTCATCTACAATGGTGGCCGGCGCCCGATGGGGCGTTTGATGGACACAACTCCGCAGGTCTTCGAGGAGACGTGGCGATTGCACACGCTCGGCGCTTTCCTGTGGGCCCGCCAGATCGTTCCGGAAATGCTCTCGCGGCGTAGCGGCGCGATACTGATTACCGGCGCGACCGCGGGCGTCCGGCCGTGGCCAACCTCCGCAGCATTCGCACCGGCCAAGTTCGCAGTGCGAGGTCTCGCCGAGGTGATGTTGCGCGACCTTCATCCACGGGGCATCCACGTCGCATACGTGAACGTGGACGGCGGCATCGACATGCCTTTGCTCAGGAAGTTCCGCCCCGATTCAAAGGACGAAGACTTCCTCAAGCCGTCGGCGATCGCCGACGCG
>JBAWCX010000400.1:0-4152 GCA_049590495.1 Binatus sp. (SeqCode) | reverse complement strand
GGGATGCGGCGCGCGAATCGGAGCGGCTTGCGGCGCGACGGCAGGCTCGGGCGAGAAGGTGCCGAGCTCGGGAAACGGCTCGATCTCCGCAAGTTGCCGGCGCGTGATCAGATGCAGAATCGGCGTGGTCGCAAAGGTGGTGACTAGCGCCATTATCACCAGCATCGCGAACAGGGTCGGCGAGATGACGTTCATCTCGAGGCCGATATTCAGCACGATCAGTTCCATCAGGCCGCGCGTGTTCATCAGCACGCCCAGGGCAGACGAGTCGCGCCAGTCCAGACCCGTGATTCGCGCCGCGATGACGCTGCCGCCGAATTTGCCCAGCGACGCGACGGCGATGATCAGCGCGCACATCATCCATTGCTCGTATCCGCTGACCAGCCCGATTTGCGTGCGCAGGCCGGTGTACGCGAAGAATGCGGGCAGCAGCAGCACGATCACGATGTCTTCGAGGCGGTCGGTCAGCTCGCGCGCCATCCCGCTGTCGTGCGGAATCACGGCGCCGAGCGCGAACGCGCCGAACACGGCGTGGATGCCGATCAATTCGGTGGCCGATGCGGAGATCAGGAGCGCGATGAATATCGACGCCATCACGCCCTGCGTCAGCCGGCCGCGGTTGCCATAAAGCAGCGACAGGCGAACCATCGCGGGCCGCACGACGGCGATCATAAGCACAATGAATCCGAGCGCCATCGCGATGGTCGCCACGGCGCCCGTCGCCTGCGCCCGCGCCACGCTGACCACGAACGCCAGCATGCACCACGCGGTCACGTCGTCGACGGCGGCGCAGGTCAGTGCGATCGCACCCATGTGGGTTTTGTGAATCCCGCGATCGGTCAGGATTCTCGCGAGCACGGGAAACGCCGTCACCGACATCGAGACGCCCAGGAACAGCGAGAAGCACGTGAACGGCACGTCGCTGGTCGACAACTTCGGATAAAGATAAAGCGCAATCGTCGCGCCGAGCAGGAATGGTGTGATGATGCTCGCATGCGAGATGGCGACCGTCGCGTGACCGCGTTTGCGAAGCAGCGCGGGGTCGAGCTCGAGCCCGACCAGGAACATATAAAGGATGACGCCGACCTGCGCGATGATGTTGAGAAACGGCCCCACCGTAGCCGGAAAAAGATACCCCTCCGCACCCGGCGCCAGGCGCCCGAGAAGCGAAGGCCCGAGCACGATGCCCGCGATAATTTCACCGACAACGGGCGGCTGGTTGGCACTGCGGAAGATCCAGCCCATCGCCCGCGCGGTCGCAATCACCACGACCAGCGCGAGCAGCACGTGCAACAGATCGCCTTGACCGGCGCGCGATGCGGCCGATCCGAAGAGGTTACTCCCGGCCGGGGCGGGGGCGCCGAGTGTGTCGCCGTACGAGCGAATCCACAAGTACAGCAGCACCAAGCCGCCGATCATCAGCCCGTATACGGCAGCGGCGCGCGTCCCTGCGGTGGTAATTCGTGGCTGCCCTTCGGCCATTGGCGCATTCTACCAGAGCGTCAGCTTTATGCGCAGCGCCGGGCAACCAAAGACTCGGGAGGGAGATTCCGGTAATTCAAGACGGCGACTGCAGATGGCCGGAACATCGACGAGGAGGTCGCGCATGGACAGGAAGCCGGCAAGGTTGGTCATTTGGGCATGGGAGCTGCTGATGAGCCTCGCTATCATCGGTGGCGCATCGGCGATCGCGCTGGCACAGGCGGGATCGCTCGCGGACGCGTACCGGACAATCGCGTCCAAGCAGTTCGTCGATCTGACGCATTCCTTCGGCCCGTTGACGCCAGTATGGAAAGGATTCGGCCCGGCAAGCTTCTCCGCAGCCGCCGATCCCGCGACGGGCCATCCTTATACAATCGAGCAGGACGGATTTCGCGCCCAATTTTTCGCGATGGTCGGGCAGTACGGCACGCATATCGACCCACCCGCGCATTTCGATGCGACAGGCGCCACGGTCGACGAGATTCCAGTCAAACAGATGATCCTGCCGATTGTGGTTTTCGATCTGACGCCGATGCTCAAGAATAATCCCAACCACCTGCTCACCGTAGCCGACATCGAAGCGTGGGAGCGGCTGCATGGTCGCGTCCCGGCAGGCTGTTTCGCCGCGTTGCGCACCGACATGTACAAGGACTGGGACAAGAATCCACGGCGGTTCGAGCGCAATCCATTCCCCGCGTGGTCTCTGGCGGCGATCCGATTTCTGTACGAGCAGCGTGGCATCGTGGCGAACGGGCATGAGTCGATGGATACGGACCCGACGCCCGGCCTCGAGTCCGAGAGCTGGCTGCTCAAGCATGGCCACTGGCAAATAGAGGTGATGGCCAACCTGGACAAGGTGCCGGCCACCGGCGCGTTGATTTTCGTTAGCTGGCCGAAGCCGCAGCATGGCCTGGGCTTTCCGGCGCGCGCGATCGCGATACTGCCGTAGCGCTGAGGCGGCGGTAAGCCAACGCGCTATTTCAGCGCGGAAAACTTGGTCGGCGTCAGAATCGAATTGGTGATCGATGCGATTATTGGGCCGCCTTCCTCGCTCTTGTCGCGGGCCGCGATCCAGTCCGGATCCGCTTGAAACGCCGCGAATTTCTTTTGCCGCTCATCCAGCGAATCCCACTTCAGAATGTAGTAAAGGTCCGCGTTCGATTCGGCGATTACTGCCGTCCAGAAGCCAATTGGCTGGATGCCATGCTTCTCGAACAGTTTAACGGTCGCGGTTTCGAAACGCGTCACGACAGCGGGCAACTTGCCCGGCATACAATGATAAATTCTCAGTTCGTATAGCATCGGAACCTCATTGCTGTTGGATTTTCTGAGCTACCATTTCCCGACATGTGCGCCGCCATCCACGTGCAACACCTCTCCCGTTACCAGACGAGCCTCGGTGAGATATAGCACCGCGTCGGCGATATCCTGGACATCGACGATGCGTCCCAGCGGCGACAAAGACTTTAAGAAATCTTCAGGATCGTTCTCATGCATCGGAGTATCGACGACTCCTGGCGCAACCGCGTTCACACGAATCCCATCCTTTGCATATTCCATCGCGAGATTCCGCGTGATCGCTTCGATCCCGCCTTTCGTGATCATCGGAACCGAAGCATTCACGCAGGCGATGGGATGCCCGGCCAGTGTGGTCGTGATGCTAACGATACTTCCGCCAGATTTTTGCGCCACGATTTGCTTGATCGCGAGTTGGGTTATGTAGATGAAGCCTTCCAGGTTAGTGGAAGAGAGAGCTTTGAAGTCTTCGGTTGTATAGTCGGTAAAAGGCTTGGAGAAGAATATGCCCGCGTTGTTGATTAGTGCATCGATCGACCTGAATTTACTCATCGCAACATCGACAATCCTTGCCGCTGTTGCGCTCTTGCCAATATCTCCATCGATCAGCGCCAGCTTGTCCGACGGTACGAACGCGCCGGATTTGGTCATGTTCCGGGACGTCGCGACGACGGAGTAGCCCCGCTCCAGAAAAGTCTTCACCAGGGCCGCTCCGATGCCCTGCGAAGCACCGGTTACGATGACTGTCCTGGGGTTCGTCAGGCATATAGGAACTCCTTTATATGCGTGCGTGGCAACGGGCAGAACCCGTGCCGGATAAGAACGTCGGGTCCGAGCGACTCTGAAGGTCACAGAAAACTTCAGGGACGGTCGGCGGATGGTTTCCTTCTGCGCGTGGCCATCTTTTTCGGCACGTTCTTCGATTCGGGCGCTGGCGCGTCGTCTCCATTGTTAGATGAAGCCGACGCAGCGGCAGCCGCGGGGGAGCGCCGCCGGCGAACTGCGGAAAGAGTCTCCGCGATTTCGGCTGCCCGTGACGGCTCGTCGAGATCTTCGCGGCCGGCCAAATCGCTCAAAGACAAAATTCCGACCAGCCGGCCGCGCGAGTCCACCACCGGGAGACGGTGGATCTCGTGCGTACGCATCAGGCGATGCGCCTTTTCGGCGTCGTCGCCGCGCGCGCAGGTAACCACATGCCGCGCCATCACGCGCTGGACGGGAATCGCGTCGAGCGGCAGGCCTTGCGTGTATGCGGCCATCGAGATGTCGCGATCGGTGACGATTCCAGCCAGCCTGCCGTGCGCATCGACGACCGGCGCGCATCCGCAATCGTGATCCCACATTATGCGTGCGGCGGCGTTCAAAGAATCATGA
>JBAWCX010000399.1:0-4598 GCA_049590495.1 Binatus sp. (SeqCode) | reverse complement strand
TTGATCGATCGGTCTTCGGTGGCCACCATGTACCATGTGGGCTTGTGTTTCCAGGCAGGATTCGTAACCTGATGGGTGAACGAGTCGGTGGAGATCGGCACCTGCGATATAGCCATGAACTCCGCCTCATCCCGCGGGATGTCGGCTGCGAAGTCGGCCGCAAAATGCGCTTGGTCGATCCACCAAAGCCCATTGCTATCCGCTTTGAACGCCTTGGAGGCTTGCGGCACGGCCGTTTCGATCGAGGCACAGCTCTCGCCTTCATCGAGAGCGAAGGCGGCGATATAGACAAGCGCTGCAACGTTGGGATGATTGCCGGCCTCGGTGATGATGGACCCGCCGTAGCTGTGGCCGACGAGAACCACTGGCCCGTCCATGGCGTCGATTGCGGCCTTCGTGTACTTCTGATCGTCGGCGTAGGAGGTCTCGGGAGGCTGAGCCACCGACACCTTGTACCCATCCCTCTTGAGGATGTTAGCGACGGCTTCCCAGCCGGAGCCGTCGGCGAAAGCTCCATGCACCAGCACCACGTTCTTGATAGCCATTGTTGTTCTCCTTTTTTTCCTTTCAGTTCTTTTCACTTGCATCAGCTCTCGTGAGCCGACGTCGTTAGTGCGACCTAAGGCCGCTGGCAACGCTTCCGGATGGTCTTTCGGTCGGCTTCTCTCCTGCAGCATCCATTCCCTGATGTATGGCGAACAGTGCAGGATCGAGACTCCTGCCGACTCGCACAGGTTGAGAAAACGAACACCTTCGATATCGACAAGATCAAGTTCCTCCAGATCCAACGTGACGCGTGCTCCACCACGCTCGATCTCAGACTTCAACTCAGCGAGGTCCTCAGATTGAAGATGCCCACTCAAATGAATCAACGTGATGCGCTTGCCAGAAATACGTTCGATCTTCAGTGTCATGAACTTCTGCCCTGAAGCGCACTCGGAAATAGTGCAACAACAAGGCCATCCACAATCGCTTGTGGCAGCGGAAGTTACCGTCGATTCCGGTCCTGAGTTTTCAGGAATTCCTGTTTGGGGAGGAAACGCTGTTGACAGCGGCGATCAGTCGCCGTGCGGCACTTTGAATCGATACTTGTTAATCTTTAAGCGTTTGATCTTCGAGTCGAGAGTCTTCGCCGGCAGACCCAGTTTGCTTGCCGCACCGCCGGGTCCCGAGATTCGGCCTTGGCTTTCTTTCAACGCGGCCTCGATCAGTTCTTTTTCGTGCCGGACCAGGTTGCCGCCCAGCGTCGCAGTCCGCGATGCGGCCGGGGGCAGTTCACGCTTCAACCAAGTCTCGTCCACGGCCAAATTGTCACCGTCGGACAGAATCACCGCACGTTCGATCACGTTTTGCAGTTCACGGACGTTCCCTGGCCAACCGTATGCCTGGAGGACTTTCAAAGATTTCTTGCCTATTGTTCGGAACTTCTTTCCGGCCCTTTTCCCGAAACGATCAATGAAATACTCAGCGAGCAAAGGAATATCGGCGGCTCGTTCGCGCAATGGCGGCATTTCAATAGGCACGACATTCAGCCTGTATAAGAGATCTTTCCGAAATTTGCCCTCGGCGACCAGTACGTTCAAATCACGATGAGTCGCCGCGATCACTCTGACGTCGACCGCAATAGGGTTGTTGCCACCGACACGTTCAATTTCGCGTTCTTGCAGAACCCTCAACAGCGTGACTTGCACCTCGGGAGGTAAGTCGCCGACTTCGTCGAGAAAAATTGTCCCGCCATTTGCCGATTCGAAACGCCCCAGACGCCGCTGCGTCGCACCGGTGAACGCGCCCTTCTCGTGGCCGAAGAGTTCGGAAGCAACAAGCGATGGAGGAATCGCCGCGCAGTTCACTCCGATAAACGCTCGATCAGCGCGCTTCGATCGTTTGTGGATGGCACGGGCTAACAACTCCTTTCCCGTGCCCGTCTCGCCCAGAATCAAAACCGTGGAATCGGAAGGAGCCACTTTCGCGATTTCGCGAAGCACTCTGCGGAGCGCTTCGGAAGAGCCGACAATGTCTTCAAACATCGAGTCACGATCGATTTGTTCGCGCAAGGCCAGGTTTTCGTTCCGCGTTCTCTCTTCCGCCCGGACGCGGTCATCAATGTCGGTGCCCGTTGCGTACCATCGAGTGACCTGGCCGCGCTCGTTTCGAAAAGGGTTGTACTGAATCAGGAACCAGCGGTATTGTCCGTCCTTCCCGAGCGCTCGATGCTCGAATTCGAACGGAAGACCCCGCGCGAGAGCGGCCTTTCGCTCGTTTCGAAATCTTTCCACGTCCTCCGGATGAAAGAATCTTTCCCGAAAATTTGGCGCAGCGACATCGTCAGCAGTTAGGCCCGTGTAGTCGAGAGTCGCCCGATTGGCGTAGATCGGCAGACCGGACGGGTCTTGGACAACTACCGTCTGAGGTATTGCGTCGGTAATTTGCCGAAGCTCGCGTTCATCCTCCCGAAGCTGCTCTTCCGTTTGCTTAAGGGTTTCGATATCAGTGCTGACCCCATACCACATGACGATCTTCTCGGTTTCGTCGCGGTATGGTTCGAAGCGAATGAGAAACCGACGAAAGATCCCATCATGGCGGCGCATGCGCGCTTCAATGTCGCCTGCTTCACCGAAGCGCAACAGATCCCGCCATTTTTCCATGAGTGACGGTAAATCCTCCGGATGGATTGCAGCCTGCCAGCCCCAACCTTGCGATTCTTCAGCAGAAAGACCTGCGTATTCACGCCATCGTTGATTAACGAACTCCACGGAGCCATCCGCATGCGCTGACCACGTAAACGCAGGGATTCGGTCAACAATAAGGCGGATGTCCATCGACTGCACGGACTGAGAGGAACCATCTCGTGGCAATGACATTGGCAGATTATATTCCGGAACAGTCTAAATGATTGAGTCTCGACTGGCAGCGATACGGGCCGCGGATCCCGCTCCCGATTATGTCCGAATAGTCAGCAAACCGGAACTAATCACCGGACCCCGACACCAAGTCACAACTTGCGCCAAGTCCTGGTAAGTCCGCTTCTCGGAAACTGGTCCACTACCAACTCGAGCGCAGAGACCGATAGACGTAAAAAATTGCTAAACTATCAACGGTGAGCGGCGCAGTTGAATTTCGGGTCGGCACTGCCTCCTGGACCGACCCGTCGGAACGGGAGCTCCAGTCGCTCGCCCAAAGGGTTCTGCAATCTAGCGGAACAAGGCGTCAAACGCGCGTGTGCGATCTTCAACAACTGCTATCAGAATTATGGAATCATGAACGCGACCACGATGGCTGCGATCCTTCGCGGCAGGAGCAATAGCGCGAGCTGGTGAAAGTGCCCGGACTATCCTCAAAGCGGCGCGCAAAAGAGACGGCTCGCAACTAGCTCATTGAGCTTGGAGCAAATACCCGCAACATCTCGCTGGGAGAATCGATATGAACAATCTCGACTCGATGTTAAACCGCAACAAAGACTTTGCTGCTCAGCAGTCTGCAGCGGGCATACTTATGCCCTCTCTTCCGCAGTCGTTGCCGAATGTAAAAGCAATCATCATCGGTTGCGCCGATATGCGCGCAGATCCTTCTCATGTACTTGGAATCAAACCGGGCGAGGCCGTCGTGATTCGTAACATCGGCGGTCGAATCACTCCTGGGCTGTTGGAGCAGTTGGGTCTACTCGGACGAATCGGTCAGGTTGCTGGAGCGATTCCTGGAGGCGGCGGGGAGTTCCACCTCATAGTACTTCAGCACACCGATTGCGGCATGACGCGCCTCGCCAACGACCCAGCCCTGTTGACGCGCTATTTTCAAATACAGGACGAGGGACTCAAGACCAAAGCGGTCTCCGATCCTCGCGCGGCGGTCGCCGTGGACGTTGCTTTGCTCCGGGCGATTCCTGCATTGCCGGGCGAGTGGCTTATTTCCGGCCTCGTCTACGACGTCGCGACCGGACTTGTAACGATCGTCGTACCGCCAGCGCCGATTTCTGCAAGTGACACCGGCTTTAGCCGGTGATTTCTGATTGTCGATCTTCTCCAGTGGAGATCCAGAAACGCAATCGCGAACACCGCAGCGCCGGTCGGTGGCAACAGAAATAGCGGCACCCTGAGCACGGTCTTCAGAAAACTGTCGGTGGTCACAGGCGGCTAGGTTCCGTGCGCAGTTCGCCCGTCCGTTTTAAATACTGGGTGCAGGGGGTCACCCCTGCCTCTTACGGAGCCACGCTCAATCGGGCAAGCTAGGACAGGCCGCGCCCGGGGGTGGAACTGACGCCGACGTCGCGACCAACGGATTCTTCAATGCATGGGATAACCGACCCTGCGCATATCGCGGACCTGCTCGCGACGTGGGGCTATCTCGGCATTTTCGTCGCCGTCTTCGCCGGCAACCTCGGCGTGCCCGTGCCCGAGGAAACCGTGATGCTCGCCGCAGGGTTCCTGGCCGCGCAAGTGCTGCTCGATCTGCGACTCGTGTATGCCGTCGTAATCTTCAGCGCCGTCACCGGCGACTGCTGCGGCTACCTCATCGGCCGCACCGGTGGACAGCGCGTGCTCGAGCGCCTCGCCACGACCTTCCCCTTCATGCGCACGCGCTACCAACGCCTCCAGCTTTTC
>JBAWCX010000398.1:0-3137 GCA_049590495.1 Binatus sp. (SeqCode) | reverse complement strand
ATTCTGATCAGCGCGGCGCAAACCGTTTAAAGCGTTTCGCGGCCGAGCCTGAATTCCCGCTGACGCAATAGTTCCGTGGACGCTCAAGTAATTCTCTGGACCGACACGGACGTCTATCGACGCAGATACGAGAAGACCGCCACCGCGTTGATCGCCGTGGAGCGGACTATGCGCGCACGTCGTCCGCTAGGCGGCGGCGAGGATGAGTTTCTCCAACTGTACGAGTTCATTGCCGCGGCAAATCCCGAATCTTTCACTCAAGTCTGGGAAGACCCCTCGGCTTACTTGTGGGCCCGACGCGCTTACGAACTCACGGGGGCCTCGCTGAGCGGGGATACGTTGCCCGCCGAACTTGAAAAGTATTGCGCAGCTATCGGAACCCATGACCCTCGAGCTGCGCTCGCGCTCCATCTGGAAGAATTCAAAAGATTCATCATCGCCGTGGCGTTGATCGCGCACGAAGATTACGTCTTTCGAGTCCCTCTCATTGCGAAACTGCCGTTCTCGATTCCGGGCATCGCATTTTCCGTCTTTGGCTCGGGTATCCTTGCGGTGCAGGCGGTGAATGCCGGCGCGCTGGTTACTGAATATCAATCCCGCAGGATTCAACTCGATCCCGCCTGCCCGGCGCCGGAGGCAGATTCTCCAAGGCTGATGAAACGCCCCGTCGCGCGATGCGGCGAGTATGAACTGCTACTCAAGCCGGAGGCATTCTTCCTTCCTGGGATTACGGCCGCAGACGCTCTGCGCGAAATCGCGCCTGAGTTTCAGGAAACGCAGGTCGGTTTAATCGAGGATGCGCTCGCGCTGGTCGAACGCCATCATCCGCTTGCGTTCGGACACCTGTGCGAAGTGGTAAAGCTGACCGCATTAAAGCCGCCAGCTTTCGGCGACTACTCCAACGTCAGCTATTCAGACTTACCCGGGGCTTTCATCCTGAGTGCGGTGCAGGAGCCCTACTGGGTCGCCGACGCCCTCATCCACGAACTCTTCCACAATCGCCTTTTCTTCATCGAAGAACGCGAGGCGATCCTGACCAACGCCGGCGCTGAAGACGGCGAGAGCTCTGGCGAGTTCTATTCCCCGTGGAGAGACGACCTTCGTCCACTCAGCGGACTGCTCCACGCCATCTACGTGTACATCGCGGTCTCCCAATTCTGGTTCTCAGTGTTGCGCAGCGGCGAAACCAGCGAGCTCCGGACCGCATACTCCGTGGATCAGGCAGTCAGGGCGACGTTCCAACTCAGAATCGCATCGCGGTTACTGCGCACATACGGACAATTCAGCGAGTTCGGCGCAGACTTGTTCCGCGAGATGGAAAAAAAAGTTGACGCGGCCTGGATCACGATGCATGAGATGGCGCTGGCTGCCGATGCCCCCGCGATGATCACGCGCGGCGACGGTCAAATCGTCGTGGGCGGTATCCGCCCCGATGGGTGCCCGCTCTCGATCATCGAAACCATCCGGCAACACGCCGCCCGATATGATGTGAATCATCAAGGCGGCGATCTGAAGTCGCTTCTGACCGCCGCATGACCTTTCGTTCGCAGCGTGGTGAGTCCACGCGGACTAAGTTTTGAAACTCCAATGACGACCGAACTAACGATTTTGGGAGGGGGGCCTGCCGGCCTCGGGATCGCATTATATGCACAGAAAGCCGGGGTTCGGTTTGAACTGTTCGAGCGCGATTCGACCTTGGGCGGCATGTGCCGGACGTTCCGCGAGGGTGACCATTCATACGACTTAGGGGCACACAGATTTCACGATCGAGACCCCGAGATCACACGCGACCTGACCGAACTGATGGGCGATGAACTTATACCGGTCAGCGCACCGAGCGTGATTTGGGATCGCGGACGTTTCATAGATTTTCCGCCTACTCCGTTGAACTTGATTTCCTCAGCCGGTGTCGGCGAGTTCGGAAAGATCGCATGGGAGTTAGTTAGCGCGCGGATCCGGCCGCGGACGGTCAATAACTTCGAGGACTTCGCGGCCAGCCGATTCGGCGCAACACTGGCTCGCCGCATATTGTTGAATTACTCAGAGAAGCTGTGGGGACTGCCGGCCGGCGAACTGTCCGCCGACATTGCGACGCGCCGATTGCAGGGGATGACGCTGCGATCGCTCTTGGTGGAGTTGCTCTCGCCAAAGCGTAAGACAACGCATATCGACGGAAGCTTCATTTACCCGCGTGGCGGATATGGACGAATAGCTGAAGCGCTCGAGCGCGCACTGCCGCCCGCGGCTATACATACCAAACGCGAAATCACGACGCTGGAATGCCGTCGTGGAATAGTCACTCGAATAGGGTTTGCCGACGGTAGCTCGTTCGCGCCGCGCGGAAGGATTATTTCGACGCTGCCGCTTGGCCTGCTGGTGAGACAACTTCGTGAACATGTGCCCGATCAGGCGCGCCGGGCGGCGGCCAGTCTTCGCTTTCGTCATATACGGCTGATCTTTGTGCGCCTGAACCGTCCCAACGTGTCCACCAACGCGTCAATTTACGTACCCGACAAGCAGTTCTGCATCTCGCGGGTGTACGAACCGAAGAACCGATCCGCGTCGATGGCGCCAGCGCATGAAACTTCGCTGGTCGCGGAAGCGCCTTGCTTCCCAGGCGATGACATCTATCGGATCGGCGACGAGGAACTCGCCGAACGCGTAATATCCGAATTGACCCATCTTTCACTGGTGAAACGCGAAGATATACTGGGCTGGAATCATCATCATATCCCGAATGCATATCCGGTGTACGCAATCGGATACAGCAAGGCGGTGCAGACAATTCGTGACGCGCTGCAGCCGATAGTCAATCTGGATACTATCGGGCGCGCCGGTTTATTTTTCTACAGCCACCTGCATGACCAACTGCGATTCGGCAAAGACTACGTGCAAACACTTGTGCAGCCCGACGAGGCCGCCACTTCTCTTTCGGCCTCCGCCTCGTGAAACCCGAACCGGCACGCGAGTCTGGAGAAGTTGCGGGCGTCCGGCAGCCGAAGACACACATTGATCATGGATAGCATTGATGCGGCAGCGAATCGTTCTAGCCGATGGAACGAGGCGATATTGCTATTGTTGGTTTCGGTGCCGATCGTATTCAACGCGATCATGCTGCTGCCGGAGGTCACTAGGGC
>JBAWCX010000397.1:0-7448 GCA_049590495.1 Binatus sp. (SeqCode) | reverse complement strand
CCGAGGGAACTCAGGGAACTAATCTAATGTGAAACCCGCCGTGGGTTTCACGCTTCCTTGGGCAGGGGTGACCCCTGCACCCAGTACTAAGAAAAGATGCGGCCTAACGGCCTGTTAGAACTTTTTTCCCGTGTCATTCTAGAGCGAAGCGAAGAATCCCGGCTCCTTCTTCGCCTCGCCCCGAGTGGGGAGAGGCCGACGCGAGACCTTGAGCGGCGGGTGAGGGACCAAATTTACCGGATCGCGCTCTTGACAAAATGAACGTTCATTCAGTAGAGTGAGGTCACTGATGCCGCGTATTGCTGAAGCTGTCCGTGCGCCCGCGCCTGACGAGAAGCTCGTCCAGGCGCGACGGCGGCAGATTTTTCTGGCTGCTTGCCGGGTGCTGGCGCGCAAGTCGTTCCATGAGGCTTCGGTCAAAGAACTTGCGCTCGAGGCTGGGCTCGCCGCGGGTTCCATTTATCTTTATCTCGACAGCAAGGACGAGATTATTCCGCTGATTGCCGAGTCGATGGTCGCGGAGTTCGTCGAGATGCTGCCCGCGATTCGCGAGCGCACCGTCGGCGACCCGCGCCGCGAGCTGATCGACGTGATGCGCGCGATACTCGACGTTATCGATCGTTATCGCGAGGCCTTCAACGTGCTGCATCATGAGGCTCGCTACCTCGAACGCCGCCCGCAGTATCGCACGGCGATGAAGAAGATTGGCGCCGACTACCTGGGCGCGGTGGCCGAGATTCTCGAGCGCGGCCGACGCCTCGGCGTGATTCATTTCGAGGATGCGCGCAGCGCCGTCCATGCGATTCACATGCTGTGCGCGGGATGGGCGATGGGCGCGAACAATCTGAAGGGGACCGACAAGGAAACTTACTGGCGCGAGATTGCGGCGATCGTCGAAGGACGTTTTTTCGCATCCGCCAACGGAGCGAGCAATCCGGCCGCGATTCGCTGACGCGGCGTGTTTCACGGCTTACAATCGAGGAGTTTTTTTGCGATGGCACTTTACGACAGGCGAACTCTCGAGGGCGTTTATAGCGTCCGCCAGAGCGTTATTTACATCCAGAATTATCGCTACGCAGAAGAGCGCATGATGCGCATGATGGCGGGATGGATCGCGCTCACTCCCGAGCTGGCGGTCAAGCTCGAGATGGCCAAGCAGGTGTACGAGGACGCGCTGCATACCGACGCGCTCGGCAAGCGATTACCCGAACTTCGCGCGCAGCCGCAAATTTCCAAGCCGCCCAACGACGCGTTCGTCACGTTCATGAACGCGCTCGAGGACAAAGAGGAATGGGAGGACACGATCGAGCGGCTGGTCGGAATCTACCGCGTGCTGAAGCCGCATCTGATTTCGCATTACAGCTCGCACGTGTCCGCGATGAATCCCGTTTACGAGCCCCCTACCCTGCGAATTTTGCAGCGGCTGGTCGAGGAGGAAAAGGGCCACGTCGAGCGCGGCAGCGTGCTGCTCGACGAGCTGCT
This sequence comes from Binatus sp. (SeqCode), assembly GCA_049590495.1. GTDB lineage: Bacteria > Desulfobacterota > Binatia > Binatales > Binataceae > Binatus. The sequence continues at coordinate 5,966 of JBAWCX010000397.1, read as the reverse complement.
CGACTCGAAGGAAAAGCATCTGCGCGCCGCGAATTGGCAATCGCATCTTGAGGGGTTGCTCGGTGCGTCGGGCGGAGTGACTGGGTTTGAATCGGAGGAACCAGCACCGCGCAGAAAAGTCGGGCGGAGCTAGTATGGTTCATTTGGAAAAAATTGAGGACTTGCGCGAGGCGATCGCGACGCATGCGGCGGCGCTCGCGGCGGGAGATAGTGCCAAGGCCGAAGCGTTCACGCTGCCAGGCGCGCTTGAGGCGCATCGGCAGGCGGCGGCGGAGATTGCGCGAATCCCGCAGCCGGTGAAAGTCGAAACGCTCGCGTTGGCAAAGGTCGGCTTCCAGTATATCTCGAAACTTCGATTCACTAACGGAGGTGCGATGCGCCGGGTGCTTTATCGATGGCGCAAAGAGGCCGACGGCAAGTGGTTGATCGTCAGCGTCGAGGATACGACAGGCAAGCGCTCGTCGTGGAGCGACATTCCGAATCTTGCGGCTGCGATCGAGCAGGCTCGCGCGGGGAACGGCAATGCCTGACCTCGGTGAACGCGGCAACGTGATGGGCCCGCAGCCGATTGCGCCGGTCGTCCAGCCACCGGCAGAGATGCTCGCGGCGGCCGAGCATCTTCTGGATGCGCTGATACGCGGCGACCTCGCGAGCGTCGAGGCGATGACCGCGGCGCAGGAACTCGAGAATATGCGGCGTATCGCCAACGAGGTTCCGCCGGGCAGGTATGATAAGTTCGAGCTAATCGGACGCGGACGTATCTCGCGTCACTATTTTTTAAAAGCGCGACTCACGGGAAACGATGCCGAACCGTTCAAGATTCAGTTTCGGCTCGGCGAGACCGACGGCAAGTGGACTGTTCGCGAAGCGTTGAACCTGACCGGACGCCGCTCAGGCTGGACGCGGTAGAAGCCATAATAGGAGCCTAAAAAAATGCAAAGAATGATTCCCGTCGACAAGCTGGCGCGTCCCGAGGACCATATCCTGTTGCCCGCCAATCGCACGCGAAACGCGCGCAGCGAACAGGGACTGTCGCCGGGAAACGCGATGCCTTACGAGGATGATTTCCTGAAGTCGCGCATGCACGGAATTTGCGGCGGCGAATTCCAGGCGATGGAAGCGGCGGGCCGCACGCTCTACGATTTTCCCGACGCGCCGTGGGAGTTCCAGCTCGACATGGCGCGCCAGGTGTGGGACGAATCGCGCCACGCCGAGATCTACATGAAGCTGCTCGAGTACGTCGGTTCCTACTACGGCGAATTTCCCGAAGGCGAGGTGCTGTGGTCATGCACGCAGGCGGAAGATCCCGCGGCGCGCGTGGCGGGAATCAATCGCGGGCTCGAGGGACTGGCTTGCGACGTCTTCGAGCAACTGATTCGCATCGCGCAGAAAATGGGCGACTCGATTATCGAACGATCGGTAGATTACGTGCTCGCCGACGAGATCACTCACGTCCGAATGGGCTCGAAGTGGATGCGCCAGCTCACCGAGGGCGACCCCGAGCGTTTCAAGCGGGCGCAGGCGTTTCAGGACAGCATCGACGAGCTGTTCAACTTCGGCCCCGGCCGCAAGCGGGTCGAAGACGTCGATCACATCAAGCAGCGCATCAACGAAAAGGAAATCGAAATCGACGCGGGTGTCACCATCGCGCGCGAGGCGCGGCTGTTGGCCGGCTTCACCGAAGAAGAGATCGATCGCCTGGTCAAAGGTTTCGGCAAAAGCGCCGCCTACTAGTCGCGCGGCGCGATTCGAAATAGGAAATTCGTAACATGGAAAAATGTATCCCCGTTGACCGCCTCGCCCGTCCCGACAATTGGGTAGTGCTGCGCAGCCGCCAAGTTCGCGAAATTCGCGAAGAGCAAGGTCTCGAGGGCGGCCGCCCGATGCCGTTCGACGAGGAGACGCTGCGCTCGCGCTTGCACGGCATTTACACCGGAGAGTTGCAGGCGATGGAAGCGGCGGGCCGCACGCTGTTCGATTTTCCCGACGCGCCGTGGGAGTTCCAGCTCGACATGGCGCGGCAGGTGTGGGACGAAGCGCGTCACAGCGAAATTTTCCAGCGCCTCGTCGAGTACATGGGCGGTCATCCCGGCGATTACGTCGAGACCGAGATTTTGTGGCGATGCACGCAGGCGATGGATCCGGCGGCGCGCGTCGCGGGGATCAATCGCGGCCTCGAAGGACTCGCGTGCGACGTTTTCGATCAGCTGATTCGTATCGCGCAGCGCAACGGCGACGAAGTGATCGAGCGCTCCGTCGACTACGTGCTCGCCGACGAAATCACGCACGTGCGGATGGGCTCGAAATGGATGCGCAAGCTGACCGAGGGCGACCCCGAGCGGCTGGCCAAGGCGCAGGCGTTCCAAGACATGGTCGACGAGGTCTTCAATTTTCGCGGCGGTCGTCGCGCGCAGGAAGATATCGAGAACGATGACGGGCAAGTGGTCGCGATCGCGAAAGAAGCGCGAATGCTGGCGGGATTCACCGAAGAGGAAATCCAGCGGCTGATCGACTCCGCACGTAAGAGCGCCGCCTACTGACCGTTCCAAAATCGCAAGCGGTACTCGTTCGTCGCGAGTCAAGCAGTCCGATAGCGTCTCGTGCCTGCTCGGCGGTGGTCAAGAATTACTTATAGTTCTGCCCTTGCATATTCTGATCTGCTAATCTACATATTACGAACTCATTTCAATCGGATTGCATTCTGCACCTCCGGTTGAGTAGGAGTTACGTCTCGCGAAGACCGATGTGGAGCGCATGAAGTGACGCCCGATCGCAACGACAACGCAAAGAGTGTGCAGACCAGCAACCGCGCGTTGCGCGATTGGATCAAGGAAGTCGCCGCGCTGACCAAGCCCGACTCGATAGTTTGTTGCGACGGTTCCGAGGCTGAGAAAACTCGGCTCACCAAACAGGCAGTCGCCGCGGGAATACTCATCGAGCTGAACCAGGAGAAGCGGCCCGGTTGCTATCTGCATCGTTCGAATCCGAACGACGTCGCGCGCACCGAACAACTGACCTTCGTCTGCACGCCGAACAAAATCGACGCCGGCCCGACCAACAACTGGTCCGAGCCCGCCGAGACTTACGCGAAGCTGCGCGGATGGCTCGACGGCTCGATGCGCGGGCGCACGATGTACGTGGTGCCGTATGTGATGGGCCCGCTCGGGTCGTCGTTGTCGAAGGTCGGTGTCGAACTCACCGACAGCATCTATGTCGTGTTGAACATGCGAATCATGACGCGGATGGGTACCGCTGCGCTCGATCAACTTGGCGACTCCAGCGATTTCAATCGCGGAATTCATTGCACGCTCGATTTGAATCCGGAGCGACGGCTGATTTGCCACTTCCCGCAAGACAACACGATCATCTCGGTCGGCAGCGGCTACGGCGGCAACGCTCTGCTCAGCAAGAAATGTTTCGCGCTTCGAATCGCGAGCGTGCTCGGCCGCGACGAAGGCTGGCTCGCCGAGCACATGCTGATCCTCGGTCTGCAGAGCCCCGACGGCGAGACGACATATATCGCGGCCGCGTTTCCGAGCGCATGCGGGAAGACGAACCTCGCGATGCTCACGCCGCCGGCGGAGTTCAAGGGCTGGAAGGTCTTCACCGTCGGCGACGATATCGCGTGGATGCGCGTCGGTCCCGACGGCGGCTTGTGGGCGGTCAATCCCGAGAACGGATACTTCGGAGTCGCGCCCGGCACCAGCGCCAAATCGAATCTGAACGCGATGAAGATGGTCCAGCACGATTCGATTTTCACCAACGTCGCGATGACTCCCGACGGCGACGTGTGGTGGGAAGGAATGGACGTGCCGCCTCCTGACGGCCTGCTCGATTGGCAGGGACGCCCGTGGAAAAAGGGCTCGACCGACAAGGCCGCGCATCCCAACAGCCGCTTCACGACTCCGATGCGCAACAATCCGGCGTGGTCGCCGCAGGCGGACGATCCGCGCGGCGTGCCAATTTCCGCGATCATCTTCGGCGGACGCCGCGCCTCGACGGTGCCGCTGGTGCTCGAGTCGATGGACTGGACGCACGGGGTTTTCATGGGCGCCACGATGGGCTCCGAGACCACGGCGGCCGCTTCAGGAGCGGTGGGAGTCCTGCGGCGCGATCCGATGGCGATGCTGCCGTTCTGCGGCTACAACATCGGCGATTACTTCAGTCACTGGCTGAAGATGCGCGGTGCAATCAAGAAGCCGCCGCGCCTGTTCATGGTCAACTGGTTTCGCAAGGACGCCGCGGGCAACTTCATCTGGCCTGGCTACGGCGAAAACTTGCGCGTGCTGAAGTGGATGCTCGATCGAATCCATGGACGCGCCGGCGGCCGCGAAACGCCGGTTGGGATTGTTCCCAATGAAGCCGATCTCGATTTCAAGGGACTCGATCTCCCCATCAGCGCCGCGCGAGACGCGCTCGCCGTAAATCCCGCGGAATGGAAAGCGGAGCTCGAATCGGCAGCCGAGTTCTTCGAAAAGATCGGCCCGACGATGCCGAAGGAATTGAAGGAACGCCGCGAAGCGATCCTCAAATCACTCAGTACTGAGGCACCAGCACCGCGAGTCGCCGCCGGCCGCTGATAGATTAGAAAAGCTACGACGCGCAAGCGGCGCCGAGCCTAAGTTCAGCCAAGGTCGAGCACTTCTCGGAAAGCGGTGGCGACGCGCTCCATTGTCGCTCCGTCGAGACGTGACAGTGGGCCTTTCACGAGGCGGCGGTTGTCGATTGCGCGCAATTGGTCGATGAGCAAGTCGGAGTCGCGCCGCAGCAACGACCGCGCTGGCACGCGGACGCGCAACGGCTCTGCGTCGTCGATAAGGTTGGTGGTCAAGGGCACTACCAGCGTTGAAGGATGACCCGCGTCGATAAGCGACTGCGCCTGGAGGATCAGCACCGGGCGCGTTTTGCCCGGCTCGGTGCCGTGGCGGGGATTCAAATTTGCGAGCCAAACCTCGCCACGCTTAGGCATCCGGGTCGCGCTCGATCGGGGCGAACTCGGCATTCACCTTCATGCTTTCCTTGCGGACCTTACGCGATGCCCGCGCCATCCGCTCGGCGCGGGCGCGAGCCTCGGCCTCGCGGTTCATGTGCTCGATGGCGCGGCGGATATATTCGGCGCGCGGGATTCCGAGCGCACGCGCGCATCGCTTGCTGGTTTCCAGTAGTTCCTCGGGCAGTTTGAGAGAGATAGATTCCATGCGTATTCAGCTTGGATATCTCACTTAGATATCACCCACCAATATGCGCCGGGAGAGTGAGGAAAGCAATCCAGCCACGCGAATGCGGCGGACGCGAGTCGTGAGACTCGCGGCGCCGCATCATCGATGGAACCCGTTCCCGCGCTAGTCGAGATGCTTGCGCAGGAAGGTTGGGATGTCGAGCTTGTCGTCGCCGTCGAGCAGCGAGTTCGGCTCGAGCTTCTCTCCCTCCGCGAGGCCACCGTCTTCGCCGCGCCGCCTGAAGGCCGGGATGTCGAGCGTGCTGTCGTCGACGACCAGCCCCATCCTGCGCACCGGCTTGTTGCCCTGGAACATCCTGACCTGGCCAGCCTGCGCAGGCGGCGGCGCCGGCTGCTTGACCTCCATCGGATCGACGGGCCGCGTCGAGGCCGCCGCAATCGGCGTGGTCACTGGCGCGCCCGACGGCGAATAGCGCGAATTTCGGTCGAGGTCGCCGAATCCCGTCGCGATTACGGTGACGCGAATCTCGTCCGACATCGCGTCGTCGATCACCGCGCCGAAAATGATGTTCGCGTCCTCGTGCGCCTCTTCCTGGATCAGGCTGGCCGCCTCGTTGACTTCGTACAGCGCCATGTCCGAGCCGCCGGTCACGTTGATCAGCAGGCCGCGCGCGCCCTTGATCGAGACGTCCTCGAGCAGCGGGCTCGAAATAGCACGCTGCGCCACCTCGACCGCGCGATTTTCGCCTGAGGCCGTCGCCGCGCCCATCATCGCCATGCCCATCTC
>JBAWCX010000396.1:0-3466 GCA_049590495.1 Binatus sp. (SeqCode) | reverse complement strand
CACGAAGTTCATCGAGCGGCATGGCGAGGGGATGCATCATTTGTCGATCGAGACGGACGGTCTCGACGCACTCGTGGCCAGGCTGAAGGCGGACGGAGTGCGCATCGTCGACGAGCAGAAGTACGATTCGGGCTCCGCGACCGCCTTCATCTCGCCGCGCTCCGCTTTCGGCGCGCTGATCCAGTTCTGGCACACCCCGAATTGGGAGCAGACTCATCCCAAGCCGGCGCCCGACGGGCTGGCGTATTTCGATCACGTCTCGCTCGCCGTCAAGGACATCGCCGCTGCCTACAACTTCTTCACGCGCTACTTTCCGGGCACGAAAATCACTCACGAGATTCACACCAGTAATTCCGAGGGCAACTTCTCGCTCGGCCATCTCGAGGTCGCCGGCTTCAAGCTCGAATTCATCCAGAGCCCGCCGCATAAGGCCGACAACGACTTCGTCGGCAAGTTCATCGCGCGCTACGGCGAGGGGATGCATCATATTTCGATCGACCTGAAGGATTTCGACGAGACCCGCGAGCGGCTCAAGCGCGACGGCGTCCGCGTGGTGGACGAAAAGCGCAACTGGCGCGGCGAGCGTCAATACTTCATCTCTCCGCAGTCAGCCTTCGGCGTACTAATCCAGGTCTGGGACGGTTTGCGATGATCGGTTAGCATCTCGCGAGCTATGATCGACGACGAAAAAACCGCCGCTGCCGACTCCTCGGCGCCTCCCTCGACAAACGTCGAGCCGCCCAAAATCTATCTCCCCGGATGCGGCGTGCTGTGCGATGTCTTCTGGTGGGCCCGCCGTAATCCTCCCGCAGGAGAGCCCGCGCCGCTGCCAGTGAAAAGCGAAAACGAAACTCCGTGAGGGTTCGCCTTTATTGATCCGCGCCGCATTCTTCGACGCTGCCGGCACGCTGTTCGAGGCGCGCGAGCCGATCGGACGCACCTACGCCCGGCTCGCGCGGGAGTTCGGCCTCGACGCTCCCGAAGAGGCCGTCGCCGCCAGTTTTCGCCGCGCTTTCGGTGACGCGCCGGGGCTGGCCTTCGGACTCGGACTTCGGCACGACGAACTACGGCGCCTCGAGCGCCAATGGTGGCGAGAGCGTGTCGGCGAAACCTTTGCGCCGCTGGGCAAATTTCCGGACTTCGACGCCTACTTCGACGCTCTGTTTGCCCATTTCGCCGATCCCGGTCACTGGATTGCCGATCTTGAAGCGGCGGCGACTCTTCAACGTCTAAAAGGTGATGGACTTAAACTGGGCGTGATCTCCAACTTCGACTATCGCCTGTATCGAATTCTCGACGGCCTCGATCTGACCCGTTATTTCGATTCGATCACGATTTCCTCCGAAGCCGGCTACGCCAAGCCGCGGCGCGAGGTGTTCGACGCCGCGCTCGCCCGAGCAGGCGTCGCCGCGCACGACGCGATGCATATCGGCGACTCGGAGCATCTCGATTTCGCGCCGGCTGCCGCGCTCGGAATGGCTGCGGTGCTGGTCGATCGCGAGGACCGGCAGGCCGCGCCGTCAATAGCGGGGCGCACCGCCCGAATTTCCTCGCTTGCCCTCGTCCATCAGGTTGCGCGAGTATTTGAAGTAGCTTGACGTTATCGCACCATTGTCCTTAGTTAGGACCACAATTTCCCGGGGAACAGCATTTGGGGATAGACATATGAACCGTCCGCTTTTTTCGCATCGCCTGTCGGTGATGCTAGCCGCGTTTTTTGCGCTCGCTTTCACCGCCAGCATCGCCGCCGCGCAGAGCTCCGGAGAGCTCGAGAGCGAGCTTTCCGGCCTGTCCGGACAGATGTCCTCGGCCGAGTCCAACGAATCGACCGCAGACCAGGTGATCACCCGCCTCGACAACGCCGAGGGAACCTTCGCCAAGCTCACTTCCAGCGGCAAGGTGGACAAGGGCGCACTGATACCTATTTACCGTCAGCTCGAATCGATGCTCGATCGGATGGAAACGGCCTGGTCCAAGAAGAAAGACGATTGCATCAACACCATCGACAACGGCGGGCAATGCGACTACGACAAGCCAGAGCAGTTGGCCTTGCGCGCCGCTTACCCGCTCGCATGGCTGCGGTTCACAGCAGCGACCACGCTGTTCGACGATAACGCCGAGCAGTCAAAGAAACTGCTCAACCAGTCGATCGACGGCTTCACCGCCAGCATGCTCGCGATGCCCGATCCCAACCTGATTCGCGAGAACACTCTGGGCCGCGCCTACTGCGAGCGCGAGCTGGGCAAGTTCGATAAGGCCGAATACGACCACGCGATTGCCGACTTCAAGAAGATCATGGATGACGGCACCGGCACGCAGCAATACGCCGCCGCGCGCCAGGGACTCTCGACGACCTACGGCAAGATGGGTGATGCGCAGAAGGCCGCGGAGTTGATGCAAGGATCTGCCGCTGGAGGGAAGGGCGAGTCCGGCCAGTTCATGCTTCAGCTGCAAACTTTATTCAGCGCCGAACGAGCTACCAGCGACCCCACCAAGAAAGCCGCCTATCACAAACAGATCGTCGATCTGATGAAGACCAAGGAGAACGACAAGACAGGTTGGGCGCTCGACGTCTCGGCGGCGGCCCATTTCCCGAGCAACGCCGTCGAGGAGTTCGGCAGCTCGAGCGACCCGTTCGAGAAATGGCTGCTGGCCGCCGTGCTGCTCGCGCGCAAGGACGAAGCCGGCGCCGCCAAGTACTATTCGGAGGCGTGCGACAGCGGAAAATATCCGAAGGCCTGCAGGTTCGCCGCTGATATCTATCAGCGCGAGAAGCGCTTCGACCTGGTCCAGGAGATGCTCGTCAAGATTGCACATCAAGGCGGCGGCGACGCGGCCCAGGCCTTCTTTTTGGAGTACAGCCTCGATCACGACCGATGGGAGAAGAGCGGCCGGAAGGATACAGCGCTCGAAGCTAAGTGGGTGAAGGACGCGAACGATTACCTGGAGAAAGCTCCCGGCGGTGCTAATGCCGCCGAACTGCAAGTGGCGCTGGCCGAGCGCCTTCAGCGGCAGGGCGATCTCCTCGGAGCGGCCGAGATGTATTCGAAGGTCAAGGGCGACGCCGAGTTTACCTTCACCGCCAAGTTCAAAGCTGCGGAATGCTACTACAAGATCCTCGTGGGCGCGGGTACTGGTGCCAAGGACAACAAAACGGCATCCAAGATCGATACCGATCAGCTCAGAAAGCAGGCGATCGCGGACTTGAACGAATCAATCAAGATGGGACACGAGGCCGAGGCAGCGGCTAATACTCCCACCGCCAAGAAGTCGGTGCGCGAGATTCGCGGCGAAGCGACCTACATGCTCGCTTCTATCCTCGAGGAAGACCAGGACCACGTTGATTACGCGCAGGTCGCGCCGTTGCTCGTCGGCTACGAAACGAATTACCCGATGATGAGCGCGAAATTCCAGGACGTGGTCGATTGGCGCATCACGGCGCTCGATCGCTTGGGCAGGTACGACG
>JBAWCX010000395.1:0-2031 GCA_049590495.1 Binatus sp. (SeqCode) | reverse complement strand
ACCTCGTGCCGCGTCACACGCGGGAGATCCACGAGCTTAGCTACGTTGCGAGCAGCGAGCCCCCGCTTCACAGCCTGATCGAGAGCTCGGCGAAGGATCACAAGACTCAGTTGCACAGTGCGCGGTGAAAGCGGTCTCTTGAAACGACCGTGTGCCTTGAGTTGATTGTTTCTGAACGCCTCGACGTGGTGAGGGGCGAGCTTCGCTAACGCGAGCGCGCCCAAAGCGGGGCGGGTTCCAACGGCCGCACCTTCTCGCGAAGGTATCGGTCCACGATTTGCCGCATCTGTGGAAACAGAACATGCGCTGGCGCCTCGCACTCACGACGGTTGACGTACTCGCGAGTTAGCTCGGCCGCCATGTCAAATACCAACTCCTGAAATCTGCGTCCCGAGCGGTACGGGTTCAGATCGACCTTCTCGAGTTCCCCGGCCCGGAAAGCGACGGCCTGCCCTTGTTGCTCGGCACTGTCGCCTTGACCTCGACTTCCGGTGGTATCTTCATCGGATCGATCGTCAAGGTTGGCGCAGCTTTCCAGTCAATCGTCACTCGGTTGCGGATCGCCTGGCGGTAGCCTTCGACCCGAGGATACTTAATCTCGAATGCGGCCTTCTCGGGGATCGCGTGAATGTGATGCCGCTTCACTGACGGCCCTGCGCCGCCCTTATTCTCCTTGAACGGAATGATCTCGAATGGGACGCCGAACACCTTCGCGACTTCCTCGGTCAGCTTTCCATCGTCTCCAACTTCATAGCTCGATCGGCGAAGTCCGCGCCCACTACCTGTTCGCACAATAGCTGCGACATGAACGGCCGGAGTTCCACGATATGCGTAACCGTGTTGCAGTCCCATCCCTCGGTCAGCATCCCAACGCTCACGATGCAACGCACGTCGCGGCCGGGCGGATGCAGCGGACGTTCGAGTTTCTTCGCTAGATTCTCGAACCCTTCCGGGTAAATCGATCGGCTCTGCCGATCCTTCGGCCATTCGGTCTTGCCCACGGTATCGAGCGTCAGACGCATCCACGCATTCTCGTCGCTCTTGGCTTCGCCTGTATCGGTCTCGGCCACAACTTTTGAGGCGGAGGCCCTTGGAGGCAAGGGCCGCTGTCTTTCAAAATCAGTAATTCGCCACACATACGCTGTCGGTCTCGAGAGAATCGGTGCCTGAAATTACGAAATGTAGAAGGATGCGACAAATCTTTTTTTCATCGACAAAATTGCTCTTGCGTTTCGGTTGGCAGAGGTTAAAGGTAGTTTGCCGTGATTTTTGTCTAAAAATCTGGCGAAAATGTTAACCAAGGGATAGCGGCCAATGGGCCAGAAGCCAGTTCTTACCGAAGTCGAGAGTGAGACATCCGTTGGCGTGCGAACAGCCGCGGCCGGTGTCGACATTCGCCCGCATGGAGTTTCCGCGACGGTCGCCGACTCAATCGCCAGCCGTCTTTATGAAGACCATCTGCTGCTTCGGCGCGAAGTTTCCCGCCTGCACGACGAAATAGACAAACTCCGACAGGAGCGCGAAGAGTCCCAAGAAGACGCGATCGAGTCCGACCGGCCGGCTGTGGCGATCCCGCTGCGGTTGGCGCGCTGGGCTCGGCGGCGGCCATTTGTGGCGCTGATTCTGCTGATTGCGATCGCAGCGGCGATACCGGCGGGCGGGCGCCTGTGGTCGTTTATCAATTCCTACGAAGACACTGACGACGCGCAGGTCGATGCGCATATCGATCCGGTGAGCACGCGGATCAACGGGACGATCGAACGGGTGTACGTGGACGACAACGATCGCGTGAAAGCCGGGCAGTTGCTGGCGGAGATCGATTCGCGCGACTTCCAGGTGGCGCTCGAGCAGGCGCGCGCGAACTATCTGCAGGCGCAGGCGCAAGTGAAAAGCGCGATTGCGGACTACGACACGGCGCAGGCGCGGGCGCAGGCTGCAATCGCAGCAAATTCGATGGCGCAGCATGAGGCAGATCGCTACCGCGTGTTGTCGACACATGGTGTGGCGTCGGCTGAGCAAGCCGAGCAGGTC
>JBAWCX010000394.1:0-13763 GCA_049590495.1 Binatus sp. (SeqCode) | reverse complement strand
CCAAAGGACAATCGACCTGAAATAGCGCGCTGTGAGATCGATCGCAAAAGTTCGCGTGCGAAAGTGAGTTATTAGTATGGCTATGGAAGTATTATCGTTGTTGGCGGGACTGGCTATAGCGGTTGTGATAATCGCGGGGCCGGCCAAGCCGTTCTACAAGAGACCAAGGGCCGAAAGGTAAGCCCAGGGCCCAAACTGGCGGCGGTGACGCCGCCAGCTGATATCCCCATCCGCGGGGCGGAAGCGCGAATCGTTATCGCGACTCCGCCCCGCACTCGTTTTTCCCCGCGCCGCATTCTAGACTGCTCCTAAGCCGGGATATGCGAGTTGAAGCGAGTCACACTTAACCTGATTGCGTTCGCGTGCACGATTGTGGCGCCGCAGATCGCGCGCGCCCAGGCGACATGCCCTGCCACTATATCTGTCGAGCAGAAAGCGTCCGCACCTGCCGCCGATTGGACAATTACTTACTCAGGCTTCCAGACTGCGGTCGCCGGGGTCACAATCTTCGACGGTCCGCCCTCGCAGCAAGCCTCGCTAGTGCCCGACAACGAGAAAACGATCGGGGACGCGGTGACCCAGACCTGGCGCCTGGTCAAGAGCGATCGCGGTTACTGGCTGCAATGCGAGTATGCGAATACCACCGTGCAGATTTACCGCCGATTGCCGGCGGACGTCTCGCGATGCGACGTCACCTATGAGCGCAATGTCCGCTTCGGCGGCGAGGGCCGCCGCGTGATCAAGAAGATCAACTGCGAATAGTCAGTTACCTATCGACTGACTAATACTTCAATCGCACATCGCGATAGCTAATAGATCGCGTCACGTGCGTCACCGACTATTCCTTCTCTCAGCGCGTGAAATTCCGTTCGCGGCTTGTCTCAGTCAGCCGGAATTTTAACGACGCGGTATCGAACTCCCCGCGGCTGCGGGAACCGTCCGCATCTACCATCGGTTTAGCTCCGGAGAGCCAGAGCCAGCCCAATTTTTATTTCTGGTTTTCGATGGAGGAAACGCAAAATGCAAGGCAGGTTTGATCAACAAGCAACCCGAAACCGCCACCGGTTCGTGGCGCTTTCAATTCTCACGTTTGCGATAGTGACGATAGCGGTGCAGATCCGCAGCACCGTCGCTGAGTCGGTCTCGTCGTTCAAGGTTGTCAACCTGGTTGGCAGCAAGGGCACCCACGCAAGAAGAACTGACTCTAAAATGATCAACGCATGGGGAGCTACATTCATCGCCGCTAACGGTGGAACTCCCTTCTGGATCAATGACGAAGGGACGGGATTCTCGGAACTGATCGACGGCAAGGGTAAGATTTTCAAGGCGCTGCCGTTTGTTACGATCCCTGGTCCCACCGCCGGTAGTACGGGTAAACCAACCGGTATCGTCGGCAACATCACCGGCCAGTTCGCGATTCCTGGGAGCACGTCGGCGCTATTTATCTTCTCCACCGAGCAGGGGACGATCTTGGGATGGAATGGAGGCACGACCGCAACAACGATAGTCACCAACGCGGGCAAGGATTACACCGGGCTGGCGCTGGCCAACACTGGCACCGTCAACCAGCTCTACGCCGCTAATGCCGCTGCACCGGGATCGATTGACGTATTCGACGCCAACTTCAATCCGGTTACCACCACCGGCGGATTTACGGATCCGAATCTGCCAGCCGGTTTCACCCCCTACAATATCAACACCATCGAGGGCAACTTGTTTGTCACCTACTCGATGGGGACGCAGGCGGTCGGCCAGGTCGACGAGTTCAGTCCCGACGGCACCCTCATCATGACTTTCACCGACGCTTCGCTCAACGCGCCATGGGGATTGACGCTCGCGCCCAGCCACTTTGGCACGTTCAGCGGCGATCTGCTGGTGGGAAATAAAGGCGACGGCACCATCAGCGTGTTCAATCCGGCCAACGCCGAATTCCTTGGCCAACTTGCCGACAAGGATTCGAATCCCATCGTGATTCAGGACGTGTGGACGCTGATCGACGGCGCGGGCGCGGTGAATGCCACCGCCGACGCCGTCTACTTTACCGCGGGTACCGGGGGATACGCCGAGGGAGTCTTCGGGACGATCGAGGCCGGTCCCGAAGTCAAGGTCAAGGCGACCAAGACTCCCAAGCCGACCAAGACCCCCAAGCCTCACTCGATGATGCCTGGAATGATGTAGTCCGTCCTCCCGGACGCGCTGGCCGCGCCCGACTTTGCTGGCTAACAGCTAGCGGTCGGCGCGGCCGGCCTTATCTGGAAACGCGCCGAGCTCCACAGCCTTCGCGAAGAGCGCGGAGATTGGCGCGTCGGGCGGTTCGGGCAGGTCGCCCGCCGCTCGCGGCCATGCGATCGGCGTCACGGGACTGTCGATCGGCGCACCGATCTTGATGCCGTAGCGCTCGACGGAGTCGTGCGGGAAATTATTCTTGCGCGTCGATCCGTCGCGAAAAAAAATCATCGTATGCACGCGGCGCGTTCCCGCCCCGGTGTTCGGCTTTGCCATGTGCACCGTCAATCCGTGATGGAACGCTACTCCACCGCGCGGCACCTCGAGCCAGACCGGCGGTGTGTCCTTGATCTCCGGCATCTTCAGAATTTCGAGCGCGTCCTCGGGCTTGAAGATGTTCACGAACACTCGCAGCCCGACCGCGTGCGAGCCCGGCACATAGCCCATGCATCCGGTCGCGTGCGACGAGCCGTCGAACGGAATCCACGCGGTAATCGTGTCGGTCTCGACCATCGGCCAGTACGGCTGATCTTGATGCGGATCGGTCACGCGGCCGCCCGCCTCCTTGTAGAGCGCCTGATCGTGCCACAGCCGGATAGCGTCGACGCCTAGGATTCGCGCCGCCGCTTCGCAAACAATCGGATGGAAGGTGAGCGGCCGAACCGCCGGCGTATCCTCCCACAGATTGATGCATTGGATGAACGACTGTTCGTAGGGCGTCTTCTCGCCGAGCGCGCGCGTGTCGAAGCGCTTGCGCCGCGCCACCGCTTCATCGACGGCCTCGCCGTACCGCTCGAGTTCGTCAACGCCGAGCAGGTCGGGCACCATCACGAAGCCGTCGCGCCGGAACGCGGCGGCGTACGGTGCGAGTTTGTCGGCGAGCGTCGTCATTCGGAAATCCTCGGCACAGCTCTCCTCTTACAGCACGCGATGCGCATCCGCAATTCTCAGAATTCCGCCTTGAACATGAAGCGGTCCGCGCCCGCGTAGGATAGCCGGTATTGATGATGAAGCCCGCGAGGATTGGTATCGCTGCGATGCGGCCTATTTTACCACTCTCACTCTGGTCACTTGTTCCCCTTCCCCATATCAGCTGTTCGCGTTTACGTAGCTGATGCAATTGCCCTGATTCTGGAAATTGAACGGTGGGCCTTCCCAGCGCATCCATCCGCCGTTCTGGCACTGAGCTTTTGAGGTCGGCCCAGGTGTCGCCGTGGGCGTCGCGGTCTGCGTCGCCGTAGCTGTCCGCGTGGCGGTCGCGGTGGTCGTCGATGTAGCCGTGGCAGTAGCTGTCACGGTCGACGTTGCAGTAGCTGTCGCGGTCGGCGTTGCCGTTGCGGTCGAAGTCGCTGTGCTGGTGGCCGTGGCTGTCCCAGTCGGCGTCGCTGTGGTAGTCGGCGTTGCTGTAGCTGTCGGTGTTGCCGTCGCGGTAGCTGTGGGCGTCGCCGTTGCGGTGGCCGTCGAGGTGGCAGTAGCCGTTGCAGTCGGCGTTGCCGTCGCGGTGGCAGTTGGAGTAGCAGACGGGGAAGCTAAATACTCCAGCACGCGATTGTTGGAAGAGTCCGCGATGTAGAGGTCACCGCTTACATCAAGGGCGACGCCATTCGGATCGCACAGGCTGTCCGCACCGGCAAATACCCCGCCGAGGTCACAATCGCCGGACGTGAAGCTGCCATCCTGCCCAAATACAGCCGCAGCGGCCGGATTAGCGGAGAACGGCGGGTTGTATTCAAGCACGCGATTATTGGACGCGTCCGCGATGTAGACGTTGCCGGTGACATCCAGCGCGACGCCACTCGGACTGCAAAGGCTGTCCGCGCTGGCCCCGTCGAAGTCGCAATTGCCGGTGGTGAAACTGCCACCCTGCCCGAACACCAAGCCGGCGGTGGTGCCGGTCGTAAGCGGACTGTTGTACTGGAGCACCCGGTTGTTGTTCGCGTCGGCAACATAGAGGTTGCCACTGGCGTCCGTCGCAATCCCATAGGGATAGGAGAGGCTATTCGCGCTCACCCCGCCGTTGTTGTCGGTATTCGATGTAAAGCTGCCGCCTTGCCCGAAGACGAGGTCGGCCGTCGTATCGGTGGTGAGTGGCGTGTTGTACTCCAGCACGCGACTGTTGCCTTGGTCGGCTACATACAGATTGCCGGCCGCGTCGACGGCGACGCCAAACGGATTGCACAGATCGATGGCGGTGGGATGGCCTCCGCTGGTGTCGGAATTGCACCCCGTCGACGAGAAGCTGCCACCCTGCCCGAACACCAGATTCGCGGAACCGACAACACAGGGAAAAGAAGAACCACATCCAGCGAATGGGCTATTGTATTCAAGCACGCGGCTATTGCTCAGGTCGGCAATATAGAGGTTGCCGGCGGAATCGACTGCGACCGCGCCGGGATCGCACAGGCTGCTCGGACTTGCGCTCGCTCCACCGCCGTTGCAGGCGCCGGAGTAGAAATCCGGCTGACCGATGACCAGGTCGGCCGGATAGCCATTGGAGAATGCCGTCACGTTCTTCCAGCCCAGCACCCTCGAGTTGTTCTCGTCGGAGACATAAAGCCGGTTTGGCGCCGCGCTCTTGTCGACCGCGACCGCGTACGGGCCGTTAAGCGAATGAAGATCTGGGAAGTTTGCCGTGTTGTGCAGAAAGTCGATCTGCCCCAACTCACGATCCGCGGTTGTATCCGTCGTGAGCGGGCTGTTGTACTCGGTCACCCGGCTGTTTAGTGCATCGGCGATGTAGAGATTGCCGCTGGCGTCCACCGCGACTCCCGCCGGAGAGCACAGGCTGTTCTTACCCAGCCCATCGGTGTTGCAGCCGCTCGAATTAAAGCTGTTGCCCTGCCCGAATACCAGGTCGGCGGTGGTGCCGTTCGTAATCGGGGTCGTGTATTCAAGCACGCGGCTGTTCTCGTTGTCGCCGACGTAGAGATTGCCGCTTGCGTCCACCGCGACGCCAAATGGGTTGCACAGGCTGTTCGCACTCACACCGCCGTTGTTGCAGCTCCCTGAAATAAAGCTGCCGCCCTGCCCGAACACCAAGGCAGCGGTGGTGCCGTTCGTTAGCGGGGTTTTGTATTCGAGCACGCGATGGTTGTCGTAGTCCGCGATGTAGACGTTGCCGCCCGCGTCCGCCGCAACTCCGATCGGCAGACAGAGGCTGTTCGCGCTCAGTCCGCCGTTGTCGCAGGCGTTTGAAGTGAAGCTGCTGCCCTGCCCAAACACCAGGTTGGCGGCAGTGTTGGTAAGCGGAGTGTTATATTCGAGCACGCGGCTGTTGTCGAAGTCGGCGACGTACAGATCGCCGCTGGGATCCAGCGCAAGCCCCCAGGGTGAGCACAGGCTGCTCTTGCTCAGACCGCCGTTGTTGCAAGTGCTTGATGTAAAGCTGCCGCCCTGCCCGAAGACCTCACTGGCGGACGCTCCGACGCAGGGGAACGAACCGCATCCAGCGAATGGCTGCTGGTACTCGAGCACCCGTTGATTGCCAGTGTCCGCGACGTAGAGATTGCCGCTCGAGTCCACCGCGACGGACTCAGGCTGGCATAGGCTGCCAGCGCTCGGGTTCGCGTTACCGCTGTTGCAGAGGGCATTGTAGAAATCCGGTTGACCGATGACCAGGTCGGCCGGCGAGCCATTGGAGAATGCTGTCACATCTTTCCAGCCCAGCACTCGCGAGTTGCCGACGTCCGCCACGTAAATCCGGTTGGGCGTTGTGCTGGCGTCGATCGCAACTCCCTGCGCGCTATTGAGTTTCTGCGCGTCGGGAAAATTGGCCACGTCGTACATGAAGTTGGCCTGGCCCAACACTATGTCGGCGATGGGGTCGTCCGCGATCGCGGGAGTCGCCAGGCTGGCAGCGAAGATCAGCACGGTAACCAGGAGCGCCGAACCGACAATCGCCCCACTCCGACACCGGGCCCAGAGCTTTGCGGAACCTGTCATTTTGTCAGAGCCTCCCCACACCTACATCGAGTATTAAAGTCGCGACATTTTGTAACATGTCTGCTTGAGACAAGCAACTGCACGTTTGTGTTAGCGGCGTGAATTCGTGACTTGTAGGGCCAGTCCGCGCGATTTCTCGCTATAACCTACTGGTTCGCGCGTCTCTCTGGAAATCAACCCGCTTAAGCAGTAAAACACGCGTTAGTGCGCGTCGGTTTGGCTGGATGGCGGCTACGCATCCGCTGGCGCAGGCTGGTTGACGGCCGGCAACCTACTCGTACATTTGCGAATCCGACGCGCTCAGGCTGTTCGGAAACGTGATGCCCCCGAAAAAGCCGGGAATCTGCATGAATGGATTTGGCAGTACTATCTTGCTGGTCGCCGTGTAAGTGAGCTGGACCTGCAGCCGATCCTGGGTCGCAACCGGCGCAGTGGTGGTATTGCTCGAGGTCCCCGAAAAGGAAGTGATGGTTACCTGCAGATCGCCATCGTTTGTGCCGGTGAGGATCGATGAGGGCAACACCGACTGCATCGCCGCGTTAGGGGCAGCCGGCCCGTACGCCGCCTTTGTCAAACCTATCGTCGAAGAATTCACCGCAGCATAGCGCGCCAGTGCGGAGGACCCCTGGCTGACCGCTAACGCCGCCTCACCCAGCAGCGCAAACTGCACGCCAACCACCATCAGGACCAGCGCGAGGACCGAGATCAGCGCGAATTCAACCATCGATTGTCCCCGGCTGATTCGGCTCCGGCGCGACCGCGGCGACTTGCAAGCTCCGGCCGCTTCGGTTACACCCGCATTCTGATTTGCATCGGATCGTTTGACCATACGAGCTCCCCGCTACTACTGGATCAGTACGTCAGCCACTAGTCCGCCGAGCGCAGGCGCCGTCGCACCCGCAATCGTATTCGGGACGACCGTGCTCACGAAACATCCGTTGATGTTGCTGGCCGTGGTGGTAGCCGGATCAATATAAATCAGGGCAAACCCTTCTATGTTCAGGCCTTTATTTCCATTGACCTGGTGAAAGTCGACGGCCGGCACGACTACCAGGCATGGATCGTTCAGCGGAATATTCGTTGGGTTGCTTCCGCTGCACGGCTCGCTGATGGGTGGGCAGCTGTTCAATCTGTCCGCCAAGCCGGTCTTCACATTTTGCGAATTGCTTTGGTTACCGGTTTCGGTGTTTATTACGCAGGTGCTGCCGCTGGGGCATGTGCCATCGGCATTGAGTACTGAGAATGAGCCCGTCGCACCGTCTTGGAGGGCGGTACCCAACTCGGAAGCGCCCTGTGCGTCAGGCGCCATAAACTGCCAGTTACCCGGCGCGAGACCGCCGACGAACTTGGAGCCAAACGAAACCGGGTAGCCCGGATTGAGGTCGGATAGATTACATGGATTCGTGCATTGAAGTCCGACCGGGAATAGACCAACCGTAACGGTCTTGATGTTGCCGGGCCCCTGCGCGACAGCGGTCGCCGCGACACTGTAGGTGCTGAGGCCGAAGACCTGGCCAAAATCGTAAGGCAGACCGGTCTCTGACGCCGTCACCTTGATGGTCGTCGAGGTCGGCTCGCTCATGGTGACTTGGCTGGCGGTCAGTCCGTTCTTGACCGCATACGTGCAGGCGGCCTTCTGCGCGTCGTCCGATTCTCCTGCGCAAGTGGGGTCGACGTTGCTGCTGGGAAAGCTGAGGCCGGTCATATAAGTCGCGCCCGCGATCGCGGCGGCGTCTGCCGTCTTTCGGACCTGCTGCCAGTTGACGAACATGACTGCGACGTCGGTGCCGAGCGCGAGCGCTGCGCACAGCCCTGCGATAGCCGCTGCGTACATGACGGCGATCTGGCCTTTGGAACTGCCGAGTGACTTTCTCATAGTCCCCCTCCGGCGAATCCGGTCTCCGAAATCGATCTGCGCCCAACCCTCCTGCAAGTTCTCCCCTGGGCGCAGGATTTCAAGACAGGTTCGCCCCACTAGGCGAGAGCAACCTCAATGCCAAGCGTGCAGTTTGCAAATCCCGCTGAACTACTTGCCTTTATGCGGCTCCGCGCGGACACCATCTCCTGAAGAGTGGCAGGACTGCTACCGTATGTGGCGTAAAAGTAACTTGTAGTAGGTCAAGACGGGTGATTAAACCAACACCCGCGTCAGGAATCGAAGATACCCTTCGCGTTCGGACCTAACTGCCAAGCGCGGCGCCGGTTCGGATTACCGACGCCGAACGGTCAGTGCCCTTGATGCTCTCCAGTAGCTGCTTTGCGCTCGCGTTGATTTGGCCTGGATGGCCCGCGCCCACTATTCGCGAAACCAGCTTGCCGTCGGTGCCGACGAACAGTGTCGTCGGTATCGACGCGACTCCCATGCTGTCGGCCATCCGCCCGTCGGCCAGCGCGATTGGATAGTTGATCCCGAACTTCTCGACGAACGGCGCGACCGCCTTCACCCCGTCGCCCTGGACCAGGTCGTACGAGACCCCGATCACCACCAGGCCGCGCGACTTGTGGTACTTCTTGTAGAGCGCGACCAAGTCGGGAATCTGCTTGCGGCACGGCCCGCAGGAGGTCGCCCAGAAATCGACGATCACAGGATGACCCCGGTAATCACTCAGGTCGATTGTTTTGCCGTCGAGGCCCGGCGCGCTGAAGTCGAGACCATCATCCGCCGGCGACCCATTCGCGTGTGCTGCGTCGAGCCGCAGCAACACTTTGGGCGGCTCGCGGTTCACGAAGAATGCAGCAACGATCAGCGCCACCGCGATCAGATAGCCGAGCGGGCGTATTACTTCTTTCATTGTTTCCCGGTTCACCTAATTTCACCGGCCCACCGCTAATACCTGCTCGACTGGTCTAACGCTCGCTCGAGCTATCCCGCTTCACGATCACTCGTACATTTGCGAGTCCGTCGCGCCCACGTTGGCTGGAAACGTAATTCCTGGGAAGATTGGAGGGACCGCAAGGAAAGGATTTGGCAGTGCGAGCTTGCTGGTGGTGGAGTAACTGAGACTGATAACCAACTGATCGACTTGCGCAACTGGCGTGCTGTTTTCCTTCGCGCCGGTCGCTGTATAGGAATTGACGTATACCGTGAGATCGTTGCCGCCGTTGGTGAGGATGGATTGAGATAGCACCTCCTGAGCTCCGGCGGGCAACGCGCTGGCTTTCATTGAACCATTATACGTTCCTAGTGAGCTTGCGTTCGCCGCACTCGATGCGACCCAGCGCGTGAGCGCGGATGACCCTTGGCTGACTGCCACGGCAGCCTGACCGATCAGCGCGTATTGCACGCCGAGCAGCATCAGGGCCAGCACGATGGCCGAGATCAGCGCGAATTCGACAGCCGACTGCCCCCGGCTGAACATGTTCATCCGCGGCCGCGACGATCCGGAAGGAGCTGCGCTTTTCCGCGTGCTTTGCGCAAAGACAGACTCTGCCTGGTGCCCGTTCATTCGTACAACTCCTGGTCCTGCGCGCTCAGAGCGGTTGGAAACTGAATCCCGAGAAAGGTTGAAGTTGGCAGAAAGATCTTGCTGGCGGCGTTATAACTCAGAGTGACGACCGCCCGGTCGACGGCTGGTTGTGGCGTTTTGGTTGTAGTGGATGGTGTCCCTCCCTGAACGGAACTAATGGTTACCGTAAGATCGCCCCAATTGTTGGTACCAATGGATGAGGACAACAGCGCCTGCATCGCAGCGTTCGGATTACCCGAGTAACTCGCACCTACCACTCCCTGAGGCTCATACACTGCGGCATAGCGCGCGATTGCAGATGCGCCCTGGCTGAGAGCCAAGGCCGCTTCGCCGATCATCGCAA
Organism: Binatus sp. (SeqCode); assembly: GCA_049590495.1. GTDB lineage: Bacteria > Desulfobacterota > Binatia > Binatales > Binataceae > Binatus. The sequence goes on along the minus strand of JBAWCX010000394.1, from coordinate 3,785 downwards.
ATTGCACGCCGATCAGCATCACCACTAGCGCGAGAACCGAGACCATCGCGAATTCTACCGCCGTCTGCCCCCTGCCGATCCGGCTCCTGCGCGGCCGCAGCCAATAGCCGGTTACGCTTGCACGCCCCTTTGCGTCAGATCGATTCAGCATAGATCCTTCCTGCTTCCTACTGGATCAGCGTGGGAGCCGCGTTCGCCCCAAATGCAGGAGGATTCGCAGATGAACTTGTAACAGTACTGCCGACGGTGGCATTCACCAAGCACCCGTCGATATTTTGGGAGGTGCTGTCTTTCTCCAAGAATACCTCGGCAAACCCCTCTATCTCCATGCTTTTGTCCCCATTTACGTTGGCGAAATCGACGGCCGGCACGATTACTAGGCATGGATCGCCGGCCGGGATGTTCGTTGGGTTCCCGCCGTCGGAACACGGATCAGGAGAAACCGTCGGGCAGCTCTTCGTAAGGGTATCAAAGGCCTTCTTCACAGGCCCCGAATTGGCTTTGTTACCGGGCGCCGTGCTAACAACGCACGTGCTGTTGGGGACGGAACACGAGCCGTCAGCATTGGCGACTGAGTATGTGCCGCTGGCGCCATTTGTGATGTCACCGCCTACCGTGGAAGAGCCGGTTCCTCCAAGCCCGAGCCAATCCCAGTTACCATCCGCTGGACAGGACCCTACGCCCGGCGTGCAGTTTATGATTGAGGTGACAAACTTAACGCCGAAGTCGACCTTTTCACCCCCGAGGGTAGACAGACTGCTGCAGCCGGTGTTGCACTGAAGTCCGATCGGAAACACGACGTTGGTGGCGCCACCGACCGGTCCGGGTGCAGTCGCCTCCGCGTTTGTCGTTGCAGAGTATGTGCCCATGCCGAGCGCCTGCGCGAAAAAGTAGGGAAGACTGGTCTGCGCCGCCACCACCTCGATTTGCGTCGCGCTGGGCTCGCTGATCGTAATAGTACTGGCAGCTAATCCGTTCTTAACGGCATACGTGCAGGCGACCTGTGTCGCAACCTCCGCCGCGGTCGTCCCTGAGTTTTCGCCGTTACAGCCGGACTGAGTGGGGTAGGCGGTGCCCGTAGAATCGGTATAGGTGATGCCGCCGCTGAGATAATTCGCGCCCGCGAGCGCGGCGGCGTCGACAACCTTCTGCCCATGCTGCCAGTTGATGTACTTCACTGCTACATCGGTGGACATAGCGATCGCGCCGACTAGCGCAAACGCAAACGCCGCTGCGTACAGAACCATTACCTGGCCACGAGAACTTCCGAATTTCTTGTTCATACTGGACCCCACTTGAATCCGTTCAAACGGCGAACGGGAACTGCTGACTCTTTTCGACTTTGTGTCTCATTTTGATACCACTTGATACCATTCGTCCTTGCTTGGAGCAAGCGTGCAACCAGCGTGTTGCATCAAGGACACTAAAACGTCTCTAAATCCAGCGTGTCAGGTTTTAATCTAATGAAACTAAGGGATTACGTCAAGGAGCGATTGTAGCAGGTCTGCTACTCAATGTAGGGAGAAGTAGCATTTTGTAGGTGGAAAATCGCGCCCGAATGACCGCATCTCTAGCCCCGGTCAGGGCCGTCGAGCCCTTATCACTGCACCGGATTCGCCATGTACTTCTTGCCTCGAAATACCAGCATTAATAGCCGTTTAGCCTTCGTAACCCACAGATCTCCACATCCGTATTCAGGATTAGGAGAGACAGATATGAAACTCTACACAACTACTATCGCCGCCCTGTTTGGGATCCTCATGATGGCGATGCCGACCGTGGCCTCTGCCGAGTTGGTCCGTGTGTATCCGCGGACTGTGCATCCGGTGGTGGTCCAGGAAGTCGTCGCGCCTGCTCCCTTCACCACCGTCGAGTACTATCGGCCGTGGGCATGCGCCAATCCGTACTACCGCCGTCATCACTGGCGGAGATGCTACTAATCCAACCGCGCAATAGGGCATCTTAAATACCGGGTGCAGGGGTCACCCCTGCCGAAGGAAGCGTGAAACCCACGGCGGGTTTCACATAAAATAAAGTGAGTTCCCTTCTTCCTTCTAGCCAATCCTCACGATCTCGAACTGCGTCGCGAGCGACGCCATCATCGCCTCGACCTCGTCGCGCGAATCCGCCGAGAAGTAGATTCGCAGATGGTGCCGCGCGGGATCCTCGGTCCGAAGCGTCGCGAGATTGTCGTATGACTCGACGATCGACTTGAACAGCACGATCTGCTCAGGCGGAATCGCAATCAGCATCGAATCGATTGCCGGCGGCTTATGCTCGCTCAACGGTTTACTGCTACCTCCCGGACCCCTACATTCTAGCCGATGACGCTGCCGCGGGTCTTGTTCGTAACCGGCAAAGGGGGGACCGGCAAGAGCACGGTCGCCGCCGCGCTGGCGATTGCGTTATCGCGACGTCGCCCGACCACGCTGGCCGACCTCGACCGCCGGATGTCGGCGGCCGCGGCGCTCGGCGCGAAGCCGCACAATTCGACCGCCGTCAAAGTCACCGACTCGCTCGATGCGGTCGCGCTGACGCCCCGCGCCGAGCTCGAAGCCTTCATACAGCGCATCGTCCCGATTCGCGCTATCTCGCGCCGGATGCTGCGCAGCCGCACCTTCGGTTACGTAACAGCCGCGCTGCCCGGCCTCGAAGCATTCCTGCTGCTGGAGCGCCTCAGGATTATGGCGGGAGACGCCGCGCTCGAGGATCGTTATCTCGTCGTCGACGCGCCCGCCTCGGGCAGCGCCGTCGAGCTGCTCTCGGTCTCGTCGGGCGTAAGGGGGATCGCGCCGGCCGGCACGCTGAACCGGCTGGCCGACTCGATCGACAACTTCCTGGCAGACGCGACGCGATTCGGCGCGATCATCACGATGACGCCGGAGGAGCTAGCGGTTCGCGAGGCGCTCGAAACCGCCGCCACCATTCGCGAGCGGCTCGGCATCGTCACCGTCGCCGCGATCATGAACTGCGTTCCCGATTTGCTCTTCGATACTTCCGAACTCGCCGCGATGAGCCCGCTCGGTGGCCATGCCCGCCTGGCGATCCGTCGAAACGCCGCTCACGAAAATGCTGCTCTCGTCGCACCGCGATTAACAGACGCCGGTCTCGCTGCGATCAGCCTCCCGATGATGTTCACGCCGGCGATCGGGTCCGGAGAGCTCCAGAAACTAGGCCGCGTGCTGTCCGCGGAGCTGCTCGACCGATGAAGCCCAGGACGCCTCCGAAGCAATCGGCGCGTCACAAGCCGCTAGACCTGCACGCGCAAAGCCTCATCATATGCTTAGGCCCCGGCGGCGTCGGCAAGACTACTATCAGCGCCGCGCTCGGCGTGCGCGCCGCGATGCTCGGATGCGCGGTCGATGTAATGACGGTAGATCCGGCGCCGCGCCTGCTCGACGCGCTAGGCCTCGAGGCGGATACATCCGAGCCGGTCGAGGTCCATCTCGACTGCCTTCGGCCGTCGCGCCGCGGCGCCGGTTCCAATCGCGCGCGGCTGCGCGCGTTGCGCCTCGATCCGAAGCGAACCTTCGATTCGATCGTGGCGAGCTATGCGACCTCGAACGCGGCGCGCGACACGATTCTGGAAAATCGAATCTATCGCAATCTCTCGGGCGCGCTCGCGGGCGTGGCGGATTACATGGCGATGGAAAAACTGCTCGAGCTGGCGGCCAATCCGGCCACCGATCTGCTAGTGCTCGACACCCCGCCCGCGGCCGAGGCGATCGACTTCCACGACGCGCCGCGCCGCCTGCTCGAGCTCCTAAACTCGCGCGCCGTCAATC
>JBAWCX010000393.1:0-6048 GCA_049590495.1 Binatus sp. (SeqCode) | reverse complement strand
GCTGAGCATCCCGCCGCCACCGCCGCTGCCTCCGCCGAAGCCGCCGGAGCCGTTGGTGCCGCCGAAAGAGCTGCCCGAGGAACCGCCGAAGCTGGCGCTACTGCCCAACCCGCCGTATCCGCCGCCGCTGCCGCCGAATCCTCCACCCATTCCGCCGAAGCCCGAACTGCCGCCACTGGCCGCGCTGTTGAAGCTGGACCGCCCCAGCGAACCTTTGCCCGTAGTCGGCGAGAGCGTGCTCGGACCGCTGCCGCCGTTGAGCAGGTTGTTGAGCACCTGGACCATCTCGAGCGCCTGGGCGTTTTTGAGCCGATAGACATGGATTCGCGACGTCGCCAGCGGCGGATTGACGTCAAGCTTTTGTACTATTTCCTGGATCTCGCGCATCTGCAGCGGCGGCGCCATCACGATCAGGCAATTGGTGCGCTCGTCGGGGATTACTTTGTAACCCATCCCGGGCCCCGTGGCCGAAGGCGCGACGCCGCCCATCTGCGGCCGTATCCCCATCTGCGAGCTGCTGCCGGGCGTGCCGCCCATCTTGGCGGTCATGAGCGCGTCGATCTCGGGCGCGAGTTCGGTGGCAAATGCGAGCCGGAGCGGAATGACCACAATCGACTGCTGCTCGCCGCGCACGTCAAGCGCGCCGATTATTTGGAGCAAGCGCTCGACGTTGTATGCGTCGTCGGTGACGATGACTGTGTTGTCGCTGGGAAATGCCGCGACCAGGCCGTCGTGCGAAATCATCGGCTGGATAACGCCGATGATGGAAGCCGCATCGATATTCTTGAGCCGCACCATCCGCGTGACATACTCGTCGCCCTTGGTCTCGGCCGGCGCCTGCGATTCAGTCAGCGAGGCGGAGGAGCGCACGTTGCGCGCGGGCACAATCTTGATGATCTTGCCGGCCTGGACCGTCGTGAAACCTTTTACCTGGAGGACGGATTGAAAGATCGAGTAGGCCTGTTCCGGCGTGACCTTGCTCGGCGAGATAATCGTCACCTTGCCGCGCACAGATTCGTCGATGATGAAATTGCGGCCGGTGATCTCACTGATGAACTTGGCGAGAACGGGAATGTCCACGTTCTGGAAGTTCATCGTGATGGTATTCTGGGGAGGAAGCTCAGGGGACTCGGTAGCGAAGGCGGAGGACGGAAGCGTAACAGCACCAACCAGCAGCGTGGTATAAAACGCCGCAGCGTATACACGGTTCATGCGAACTCCCTCCGAGACTCGGGTCAAAACGTCGTGAGCATATTTCACGACCGCCGCAGAGCGCAACCCGGAATCGTTGCAAATGCCCCAAGGCTTCGCGACTATGACGATCACCGGCCCGATTTGATTCAATCGAAGACGAAAGTGAGTCCTTTTTACACGATTGTTCCCCTCCCACCCGGGAAGGAGCCGAGGCTCAGGTCATCCGGCTGCCGTACCGACTGCATCGTTGGCGAGGCGCGCGCATGAGGATTACGAGTTGCGCTTCGAATTCCTGATTGGGCTCCGATACTTGCGCGCGCGCCGGCGCGAGCGATTCGTGTCGCTGATCGCCATCATCTCGCTGGCCGGCATCACCATCGGGACGTTCACGCTGGCGGTCGCGTTGTCGGTGATGAGCGGCTTCGAGAAAGACTTGCGCGCGCGCCTGCTCGCGTTTACCCCGCAGGTAACCGTCGAGCGCGCCGACGGCGGCGTATGGAATCCTGCCGAGCTCCAGAAAAAGATCTCGGCGATGCCGGGGGTGGTCGCGGTCGCGCCGTTCGACACCTCGCTGGTGATGGCGGTCTCGAGCACGGAGTCCGGCACGCCGGGCTTTTTCGCGGGCGGAACTCTGCGCGGAGTGGTGCCGCACAACAATCCAGTCCTGAAGGAATTGAGCGACACTTTGGAAAGAGGCACGCTCGCCGATCTCGAGACAATGCATCCGGTGACAGTCGTCGATAAGGGCGTCAAGCGCGACGTTGATTTGCCCGGCGCCATCCTGGGTAAGGATTTGGCCTTCGAGCTCGGCGTGAAGCCAGGCGACCCGGTCGTGCTCATTTCGCCGACCAGCCTTGGAGCCGGAATCGGGCCGCCGCGCCTGAAGCGATTCGTGGTGGCGGGGTTTTTCCACTCGGGCATGTACGACTTCGACTCGACGCTGATATTCGTCGCGTTGAAGGACGGTCGCGCACTGCTGGCCGACGATTCGTCGCTCGAAAGCGGACTCGAGCTGCGGCTGGTCAATATGCTCGACGCGCCGGCGATGCGCGATAAGATCGCGGCGATTGCGGGGCCTGAATTCGAAGTGACCGATTGGACCACGGCCAACGCGCCGTTGTTCTCGGCGCTGGCGCTGGAAAAGCTCACCTACTTCCTGGTGCTGCTGCTGATCGTGCTGGTGGCGGCTTTCAATATCGTCGCGACCCAGGTGATGGTCGTGATGGAGCGGCGCAAGGAAATCGCGATCGTGCGCACGATGGGTGCGCGGGCGGCCTCTGTCGCCTCGATCTTTTTGAGCCAGGGCGCGGTGCTGGGCGTGCTCGGCACGGTTCTCGGCGATGGCGCCGGGTTCGTGACGGCATACCTGATAGGCAAGTATCATTTGATTCATCTGCCGCCCGACATGTTCATGCTGAGCAACGTGCCGGTCGAGCTGAAACCACTGAACTTCGTGGTGATTGCGCTGGCGACCATCGTGCTGTGCCTGTTGGCATCGATCTACCCGGCCCTGCAGGCGGCGCGGCTCTCGCCGGTCGAGGTGATTCGCTATGAGTGAAGCGCGAGGCGCGGCGGCAACCAAAGCGAAACCGAAACCCGCAAAGGGGCGTCTTATCGAGGTGCGCGGCCTCGACAAAACATTCTACGACGCCGATCGCGAGGTTCGCGTGCTGCGCAAACTCGATCTGAATGTCGAGGCGGGCGAGGAGATCGCCGTGGTCGGGCAATCGGGCACCGGCAAGTCCACGCTGCTGCACATCATCGGCAGCCTGGAGGAGCCGACTGCGGGCAAAGTTTTTTTTGAGGGCGAGGATTTGTTTGCGCTCGATCAGAAATCGCTGGCGGAGTTCCGCAACCTGGAGCTGGGCTTCGTGTTCCAATTCCATTATTTGCTGGCTGACTTCACGGCGCTGGAAAACGTGATGATGCCGGCGCTCATCGGCAGAATCGACGACGCCGAAGCGAGCCGGCGCGCGACCGAGATGCTCGAAATCGTGGGATTGGGCGACAAGCTCAAGCGCCGGCCGGCGGAACTGTCCGGCGGCGAACAGCAGCGCGTCGCAGTCGCGCGCGCCGTGGTCCTGCGGCCCAAGCTGCTGCTCGCGGATGAGCCGACCGGCAATCTCGATCCGCATACGGCGGACGGAGTGCACGAGCTGTTTCACAAGCTCAATCGCGAGCTCGGAATCACGCTGGTGATCGCGACGCACAACGAGCAACTGACGCGCAGCGTCGGCCGCGCGCTGCGGCTGAATGAAGGCAAACTGGTGGACGAGCGGCGGTGATGGATGGAACCTAACCCCTAACCCCTTCCCATTGTGGGAAGGGGAACCATCGCGTTCAAAGTGTTCGGTTTACATGGCGGGAGCGATTGGCTAGTTTGGTCGCGTTTTTGGTGTGTCTGAGTGACATTGGGAAAATTCAACGCGCGCACGACGCGCGCGCCATCACCCTGGGGGCTTCATCGTCCTCATCGCGGACTATTGCCGGCCCACGGCGCGTTGACGATTGCGCTGCTGGCGATTTTCTCGATGCTCGCGGCGGCGGTCGCGCGCGCGCAGGCTCCGGCGCCGACGATTTCCAAAGTTGAGATCGCCGGAAACCAGCGCGTCGAGGATGACGCGATTCGAATCCACATCACGCAGCAGCCCAACCAGCCGCTCGATCAGGCGGCCGTCGATGCGGACATCAAATCGATCTACCGGATGGGTTTTTTCGAATCTGTCACCGCGCACGTCGAGCAGCAGGGCGGCCGCGACGTGCTGGTGTACCGGGTCAAGGAACGCCCGCAGATAACCGACGTCAAGTTCTACGGGATGAAACAAATCCGGTCGAACGACGACAAGATAGTCGCGGCCACCAGGTTGCATCCGGGTGCGATCCTCGATCCCGTCGCGGTCAAGGACACCATCAACGCCGTCGAGCAGGTTTACGCGGATAAGGGTTACTCCGACGCCAAGGTCACCTTCAGGCCGATTCCGCAACCCGACAACACGGCGTTCGGCGAATTCGACGTGGTCGAAGGACCCAAGGTCGAGATCACGAAAATCCAGTTCGTCGGCAACCACGCGTTTTCATCGTCCGTTCTGGCAGCCCAGATGGAAACGAAAACCTACAGCCGGCTACTGAGCTGGGTTACCGGATGGGGCGCGCTCGATCAGAAGAAAATCCAGGAAGACATCGATCGGATCACCGCCTTCTACTACGACAACGGCTACCTGAACGTGCAAGTCGCGCCTGCGCAGGTGGTGCGCAGCGGCGCCAATATCACCATCGTAATAAATGTCGACGAGGGCACCCCGTACCGCGTCGGCCACATCAATATCGAGGGTAATCTGAAGTTTCCGCGCCGCGAGCTGCGCAGGCTGCTCACGATGAAACCGGGGCAGCTGTTCCGCGGCTCGACGCTGCAGCGCCAGGTGCTCGCGCTCTCGGACTTCTACTCGAACCGCGGCTACGCGTACGTCAACGTCGACCCGCGCACGCAGTTGGTCCACACCACCAAGCGCGTCAACGTCGTGTTCGTGGTCAATCCGGGTCACGAAGTGATCGTCGACCGCATCAATATCACGGGCAACACCAAGACCTCGGACAAAGTTATCCGCCGCGAGATCCAGGTGCAGGAGCAGGAGCCGTACAGCGCCGAGGAGATCCGCGATTCGCAGACCCGGCTGCAACGGCTGGGATTCTTCTCCGATTCGCGCATCACGACCACGCCGGCCGCGCAGCCCGACAAGATCAACCTGGACGTGAACGTGACCGAGGCTAACACCGCGTCGTTCCAGGTGGCGGGCGGATTCGACAGCTATCAATCGCTGTTCGGCAACTTCACGCTGGGCAACACCAACCTGTTCGGCGGCGGCGAATCGCTCATCGCCAACGCGCAGGTCGGCTTCCTGTTCCAGAACTACAGCATCAGTTACACGGAGCCGTGGTTTTTGGACATCCCGCTGGCGGTCGGCCTCCAACTGTTCGACAACAAAACCTACCTGCTGAGCTTCAACCAGTCGTCGGCGGGCTTCACCCTGACGACGACCTATCCGTTGACCGAGCTCGGCTTCAAGAAGCTCGGGCCATTCTCTCTCAAGGACATCACGGCAGGACTGGGTTACTCGTATGAGAGCATCGGAATCACGGGGCTGAACCAGTTTACGACGTTCCAAATCGCGCGGTTCAAGGGCTACACGCAGATCTCTCAAATTACGCCAACGATACGGCGCTTCACGGTCGACAATCCGACCGATCCGCGCACTGGCACGGTCGAGAGTCTCAGCTTGCAGTTCGGCGGATTCGGCGGGAACAACGAGTTCGTCAAGGGCGTCGCGCACTTCAGGTATTTCTACCCCTTCCTGAAGAGCCAGACGCTCGGGACGTTCGTGGTGTCCCAGGGAATCACCTACGGCATCGGGACCGACCTGAAAAGCGGGACGGGCGGCGAGTTGCCGCTGTTCGAGCGGTTCTTTCCCGGTGGGGTCGGCGGTCCCGGCGACGTGCGCGGCTATCAGCTCTATTCATTGGGACCGCAAGAGACGATCTTCAGTCAAAACGGCACTCCGCTCAGCGTTCAGAATTTCGGCGGCAGCGAGGAATTGTTGCTGAGCAACGAAATCACGTTCCCGATCCTGTCGGGATTGGGAATCCGCGGGGTCGTATTCAGCGACGCCGGACAGTCGTTCCTGCTCCATCCACCACCAAATACTCATCCAGGTTCATTCACCCTCACCAATCTGCAGGCGTCAGCCGGAATCGGCATACGCTGGAAATCGCCATTCGGGCCACTGGCGGTGGATATCGCCTTCCCGATCAACCCGCGGCCGGCCGACCAGAGCACGGTCTTCGAAGTCGGGGCAGGCT
>JBAWCX010000392.1:0-1995 GCA_049590495.1 Binatus sp. (SeqCode) | reverse complement strand
CGCATGAAGCGATAATCGAGGCCAACTACATGTACAACGTGACCCCATCGCTGACCGTGCAACCGGATATCCAGGGCGTGTTCCGGCCCAATGGCACCGGCCTGATCAGCGACACGCTGGTTCTCGCCGTGCAAGTGACGATTGCCCTTTAGGATTTCGGCCTGAAACGCCCCGCTGGTAAATCCTGCATTTTGTCGCGCGCTGTCGATTGATCTGCGCGTCGCGCTGGACGCTTCACCCGGCGAGTAATAGTTTTCTCTACCGTGATAAATGAAATCGAACAGGTTGCGCTCCGCGCCGCGCGTGCCGCCGGCAGAATTCATCTCAAACGCCTCAGCCGAATAACCATCAACCGCAAGTCGAATTCGATCGATCTCGTCACCGAAGCCGACCGCGAGTCGGAAGCCGCCATCATCGACGTCATCCATCGCGCATTTCCGACCCACGCGATCCTCGCCGAGGAAAGCGGCGCCAGCGCGCATCAAAGCGACCATCGATGGATCATCGATCCGCTCGACGGCACCACCAACTTCGCGCACGGCTACCCGCAATTCTGCGTATCGATCGCGTACGAGCGGCGCGGCCGCGTGCAGTTCGGCGTCGTGTTCGACGCGCTCAAGAAAGAATGTTTCGTGGCGCATCGCGGACAGGGCGCGCGTCTCAACGGCAAGCCGATTCGCGTCAGCGCGACGCCAAACCTGTGTTCCGCCCTGCTCTGCACCGGATTCGCGTACGACCGGCGCGAGCGCCGGCGCTTCTACTTGTGCTTCTGGGAAGAACTCATGACGCGGACGCAAGGCGTGCGCCGCACCGGTTCCGCGGCGCTCGATCTCGCCTATGTCGCGGCCGGCCGCACCGATGGATTCTGGGAATTCGGCCTCCGCGCATGGGACGTGGCGGCCGGCGCTTTGATCGTCGAGGAAGCGCGCGGGCGCGTGACCAACATGGACGGCTCCGCGCTCGACCTTGGCGGCGCCAACATCGTGGCGACCAACAGTCGGCTCCACGACGAGCTCGTGGAAGTCATCGCGCACACGCGGCCAGAGGCCGACCGCCGCCAGGCCGAGATGCTTCGCGAGATCAAGGCCTCGGCGTAGCGATACTCACATCGGCGGAGGATGCCGCACATGAACACACGGATTCGACGCGCCACCCGCGAGGACGCCGACGTCTGCGGTGAGATTTGTTATCGCGCGTTCTGCGCAATCGCCGACAAGCACAATTTTCCTCGCGAATTCCCCTCGCTCGAGGCGGCTCTCGGCATCGTCACCGGCATGATCTCGAATCCGGGCTTCTATGGAATCGTCGCCGAAGTGAACGGACGCATCGTCGGCAGCAACTTCATGGACGAGCGCGCGCCTATCGCCGGAATTGGCCCCATCAGTGTCGATCCCGAGGCGCAGAACAGCGGCGCCGGCCGCGCGATGATGCAGCATATGCTCGATCGCGTCGCGACCAATCGACTGCCCGGCGTCAGGCTGGTGCAGATTGCCTATCACAACCGCTCGTTCAGCCTGTATGCGAAGCTCGGCTTCGAAATCCGCGAGCCGCTGTCCGTGATGGTCGGACCACCGCCGATCAACGAATCGGTCCCGAGCTACACGGTCCGCCCGGCCACTGAAGCCGACGTCGCAGCATGCGCCTGGCTCCACTTCGCGGTGCACGGACACGATCGCAGCCGCGAATTGCGCGACGCAATCACGGGTCGGACCGCGAATGTCGTCGAGCATCTCGGCCGCATCACCGGTTACGCGACCGCGATCGGATACGCGGGCTACGCGGTCGGTGAGTCGAACGAAGAACTCAAGGCCCTGATCTCGGCGGCGACGGAATTCCACGGATGCGGCCCGCTGATTCCGTCGCGCAACGGCGAGCTGCTGCGATGGTGCTACAGCAAGGGCCTGCGCCTGATGCAGCAGACGACCCTGATGACCGTCGGCCTCTACAACGAGCCGCGCTTCCCGTTCATCCCGTCGATCCTGTACTGACTAGCGC
>JBAWCX010000391.1:0-11048 GCA_049590495.1 Binatus sp. (SeqCode) | reverse complement strand
GGTTAGTACTAGCCAGCTGGCGCTGCAATTCGAGGCCGTCCATGTTCGGCATCGAGACATCGAGGACCACGCAGGACACGTTGGGAAGTTCCGGGGAGTCCAGGAAACTGCGGGCAGAGGTGAAGCTGGCGGTCCGGAACCCGATCGACTTGAGCAGGCTCTCGAGAGCCTCGCAAACCGATTCCTCGTCATCCACGATTGCGATGAGAGCGTCGTTTTTGTTTTTGTTGATTTCTTTCACGGCGGGAACTTCCTCGTGGACGGAAACCTATCCCGCGTGAAGTGGGAAAATCTATTATACCTTTGTATAGGCGGCCTATAACTTGGTGTGAGTGGACTAATCCTTCGCGGCCGGAATCCCTAATTTCTCCGTCATTCTGACCAGCTCGGCCAGAGATCCGGCAGCCATCTTTTTCATGACCTGACCACGATGAATCTTAACCGTGATCTCGCTGGTACCCAATTCACCCGCGATCTGCTTGTTGAGCAGGCCGGCCACAACCAGGCGCATGACTTCACGCTCGCGCGCCGTCAGCGCATCGAACCGCTCGCGTAGCTCAGCGATTTCCATCCGCTGTCGCCGTGCAGCGCGGTCGCGCTCAAGGGCTTTCTGGATCGCGTCCAGTAGGTCCTGATCCCGAAACGGCTTGGTGAGGAATTCCAACGCTCCGGCTTTCATCGCAGTGACCGACATCGGGATGTCGCCATAACCAGTGATGAAAATGATCGGAAGGTTGATGTCATGCGCGGCCAGCTCGCGCTGCAGATCGAGGCCGCTTAATCCCGGCAGCCGCACATCCAGCACCACGCATCCGGGCACCTCCGGGCGTTTGCTCACCAGAAATTGTTGCGCGGTTTCAAAGGTCTCGACCCGTAACCCCACGGACTTGATGAGACTCTTGATCGCCTCGCGAACCGACGAATCATCATCAACAACGAAGACGACTGAGTCAGCCTCTTTCACGACACACCCTGGCTGTTACTCGGCAGAGTAAATTGAAAAGTCGAACCGTGGTCCCCATTTGGCGATACCCACAATCTGCCACCGTGCGCCGCGATGATCGAACGGCTAATAGACAGCCCCATTCCCATGCCGGTGGGCTTGGTGGTGAAGAAGGCGTTGAACAGGCGCTCCGCGTTCTCCGAGTCAATCCCCGTGCCGGAGTCCGTCACCGCCACCAGTATCTCGTTGGAGTCGTCGCGCTGCGATCGAATAAGCATTTCGCGCGGCCGATCCGTGACTGGCGCCATCGCTTCAATCGCGTTCATCACCAGGTTGATAACCACCTGCTGCAGCTGGACCCGATCGCCGAGCACCGGCGGCAGTGCGGACGCGAGTTCCGTCCGCAGCGATACCTGCCGGCTAAGGATCTCGCGCTGCTCCAGGGAAATAGCCTCGCGGATGACATCGTTGATGTCCAGCGCAACCATTTGCGGCTCGGACTTTTTCACGAGTGCACGAATCCGCTGGATCACTTCGCTCGCCCGATTGCTGTCCCTGACGATGCGCTCCACCGCCGCTCGCGCCTCGTCCGGGCGGGGCGTCTCGCGGGCGAGCCATCGCAGGCAGGCCTGGGCATTGGTGACCACCGCGGCAAGCGGCTGATTAACTTCGTGGGCTAGCGAGGCCATCAGCTCTCCCAGAGTCATCACGCGGGTGACGTGTGCGAGTTCCGCCTGAGACTTCTGCAATGCCTCTTCGGCGCGCTGACGCTCGCGCATTTCACCGCGCAGTTCGGCGGTGCGTTGTTGTACTTTTGCTTCCAGCTCGTTGTTCGCTTTTTCCAGCGCCTCCTCGGCCCGTTTGCGCAGGTACATCAGACGCGTGATGAGCCATGCGACTCCTAAGAAGGCGACCAAGGCGACAATGTCAAGCGGGTTGTCCACCCGCCAGGAGAGAATCGGCGGAATGAAGAAGTAATCCAGGCACAGAACGGCGATGATGGAGACAAAGACCGATGGAACGAACGCGTCCGTAGCGGACATCAGCACGACAACAATCAGGTAGAGAAGGGCCGCTATACCGGGTCTAACCTGGAGTCGAAAGCAGACGAAGGTCAGCAGTGCAATAGCAACGCTTCCAAGCAGGAATTGCGCGGCTGAATGCCAAGATCTATAGGTCGCCTCACGATTCATCCGACCTCCACTGTTAGGGTGCGGTAAAAAAATCCCGCCGTAACTCGGTCCAATACCACTACCACCCTCTTTGCGGAAGGCGGACATGCAAAAAATCGTAATTTTGCGATTCCTCGTAAGAGGGCTTCCGCAAATCAGACTCCGAAAACGGCCTGCTCAGGCGCTTTTCGGCAACTCGCGGTCTGGCACGGAAAGTGTTGTTAGTGCCTCAAGCAATCGCCTGAAAGCAAGCACGGGCGAAGGTTGTCTGAGCCGAGACGGCGGCCGTTGCGCCTCCCCCCAGCGGCCGCCGTCAGAGCGAGCAAAGACAAGCGCAAACAAGCGCGAACTACAATTGTTGGCAGAGGAAATATCACGCGTCTGAGAGCCGCGAGCTGAATTGGAGACGAATTACCATGGGCGCATTAGTTTCATCAACCAGGGCCTTGAGCTTCGCATCGCGCAGGACGACGGGTGTGCCGTCACGAGTTCGTATCGCGGCGGTTCACCCGCTTCCGGTTCGCGAACCACGTGCGTTTCCCGAAGCCTCCACACGGCCAACCTTGCCTGTGACCATCAGCGACGAACTGGTGGAGTTTTATGCGTTCGTTTTTTGTCAAGGGGGGTTTCGCCAACTCGACATGACCTTCGAACAATTTCTGCTCGTGGCCGCTGTAATCAAACCGCTCGAGCCGCCTGCGGGCTTCGAAAGCGCGGTTCACTGAGGAGGGGTTGTGCGATGAGCACCGGGCCGAAGATGAGTCTCAAGCAGGGTTCGAAGGTTTGGGTGTGGGATTCGATGTGGTTGCCTGCGGTCGTCGTTCATCGAGCCCAGATGGATCACATACTAGTCAGGGTCGAGCATGGAGTGACGTTCACCGCAACGATGGCAAACCTTCTGCCGCGTGACCCCGCCTGCCAACACCCGCGGCCGCCGTCCTTGCATCAAGGCGTCCGCCTGACCGGGGCACTCGCACTTCGAAGGTAATCAAACGGCCGCAAAGGAAGCCTCGATTTCAGCATGGAAACGACGATCGACCTGTTTCAAGCAATCGCCAGGGAGTCAGGAATGGGCGTACCCAAGAACCGGAACCGCATCCACCCTGTTGATCCGCAGCATGTCACCGGCAAAACCCGGCGTTTGCTGGGGCAGGTACGGGCGAAACTCGGTTTTGTGCCGAATCTCTTCCGCGTACTTGCTAACGGGCCCGTAGCGCTGGAAGGATACCTCAATTTCAGCGCGGCGCTGGCCGGTGGAACCCTTGATGAGAGAATCCGCGAGCAGATAGGCCTTGCGGTGGCGGAAAGCAACCTTTGCGGTTACTGCCGGAGTGCGCACGCGTTTCTGGGCCAACGGGCCGGACTGACCCCAGACGAAATCGCAAATGCGATCCGCGCCAGCGCCGCCGATCCAAAGACCGACGCTATTCTGAAACTAGCGCGCAACATCGTCGTTCAGCGCAGTGAAATCAGCGACTCGGATCTCCAACGCGCCCGGGCTGCCGGCTTGAGCGACGGCGAAATCATCGAGACCGTCGCCAACGTCGCACTGAACATTTTCATGAACTACGTGAGCCACGCCGCGCGCCTCGCGATCGACTTTCCGCAAAACGAATCTGGAATCTAATTGACTCTGAGAGGAGAACACCATGCAAACGGTTCAAGCTGACTACTTCACTGCCTATCACAACCTAAAGCTGACGCGAGATGCCAACGGTGTGCTGGTTGCTGAATTCCACATCAACGGCGGACCTTTCACTATGTCCGCGCAAGCTCACACCGAACTTGTCGATGCCTTCTACCGGATTGGGCAAGATCGAGCGAACAAGATCGTAATCCTGACCGGCGCAGGCGGCCAGTTTATTAGTGATGTCGATTGGTCATCTTTCGGCGACGTCGCCGATCCGGGCGTTTGGAGCCAGGTTCATGACGAAGGTCTTCAAGTTCTGGAAAACATAGCCAACATACGCGTGCCGGTGATTGCAGCTATCGAGGGACGCGCTCATGTCCATTCAGACTATGCACTACTTGCCAGTGTAATTGTGGCTGCGGAGAGCGCGACCTTCCAGGATGTGGCCCACTTTGCCGCGGGCGTCGCTCCCGGTGACGGCATCTTTACCACCTGGAGTTACCGTGCTGGAGCAGGACGAGCGGAGGCGTTCCTGCTGAACCCACAGCCGCTGCCTGCGCGTACCGCATACGAGTGGGGAGTAGTTGCCGAAGTTGTACCAAATGGTACGGCGCTCAGCCGGGCGCGGGGATTGGCGGAGCTGTATTTGAAGGCCCCAGAAGTGACGCGCCGCGCCACCCGCATCCATTTTATTCAACCGTTGAAGGAGCGGATCGTGCACGAAGTTGGCTATGGATTGTCGCTCGAAGGAGCGTCGTCGGCCGCTCTCATGAAATCAATGCAAGCCAAGGGCGAGCCCGTCGCTCGGAAAGGAAAATACGCATGAAGAGCGCCCCCAGACCCCAATCTTTTGTTGACAGTTTGCAACCAAAGAAGCGGCCGAAGGGCTCAAGGAGAAGTTCAAGGGCGAATATTCCACTGCACCGGCTGGGACTGGCGCGGAGGAAATCGCATGTTAGGACGATGAATTCAGTAAAGATTGTTGAGGAGTTTTGGGAACGCGTGTGGAAAGCTCGCAACCCCGCCGCGATCGACGACTTCGTGATTGAGGATTTTGTGATTACCACCGGCGGTGTCGATGTTGTTTCCAGGACGAAGTTCAAGGAATGGGCCGCTGCCTTCATGGCGAAGATCGACGATCTTCAATTTGAGGTGATCGAAACGTTCCAGAATGAGGATGGGAGCCGAGTTGCCTCAAGATGGCGAATTGCCGGGAAGAACAACGGGATACTTGGTACTCCGGCAGACCAACAAACCATTTCCTTGACCGGCACCGCAGTTTGGGCAGTGCGAGAAGATGGAAAGCTCCGTCATATCGAGCTCTTGCAGCAACTGCGCGCTTCGCGTTCGGATCGATCAACAGCGGGCGATCTTTGACATTTTGGATGCGGGCACCTTTTCTAGCCCTATAGAGGTGCGGAAGCTGAATTAGCGAGTCGCAAATATCGTCTGCTCTATCAGCTCCAGACGATGTGGTCGCCAAGGACCCAAGGGTCCGTGTTTAGGTTTAGGGTTTTGACT
Source organism: Binatus sp. (SeqCode) (assembly GCA_049590495.1). Lineage (GTDB taxonomy): Bacteria > Desulfobacterota > Binatia > Binatales > Binataceae > Binatus. The sequence continues at coordinate 5,782 of JBAWCX010000391.1, read as the reverse complement.
AAGCACAGCTGTCAGGCGCTTAGTTCTGAAAGTGCGGTCATGAATTTCCCGCCTTTGGTGCGAGGAATCTCCTCGACCTTTTGTACAATCACCTGCACATTCTGTCCGACGATCTTCGAAAAGTCCGCCTGGACGAGTTCGTCCCGTACGAGTGATGGCGGCTGATCGGTGACAACTTTGACGAGAAATCGATCCAGCGCCTGTTGCACGATTTGGAACTGTTTTACTTCGATGCGATCACGGACCGCTTCCATCAGAAGCCATGGTGAGAGCAGCTGACCGCCTTTAAGCTTGAATAAATTAACACTTCTTCCTACCACTCTATCCAGCGCCGGGAGGGTTCGGCCGCAGAGACAGGGTTCGCTTGCCGCGATGGCATAGTCGCCGATTTCGTATCGAACCAGCGGCATCAGACTGTTCTGCAGAGTGGTTACCAGCACTCGTCCCATCTCGCCTGACGGCACCCGGTTACCGCTTTCGTCGACGATCTCGACGAAAACGTGCTCCGCGTTTACATGGTATTTTCCCGCGGGACACTGCCATGCGACGAATGCCTCAGTCGAACCGTAGTTGTCTGAGATATCAACTCCGAGAAGGGCTTTGGCACGACTGCGGACCCTATCTTCCAGTACTTCGGATCCGGTAAATACTCGCACTAACGACGGAAGCCTGATTCCTGTGAGCCTCAACGCATCAAGTAACCCCTCAAGAAACGAGGGGTAGGCATACAGGTAGACTGGATCGAGTCGACCCACTTCAATTGCGAGCTGCCGGAAGTCGATCGGTATTCGCGGAAAGCTGGTCAGAAATAGCAGACGACTCTCAATCAGCTGACGATCCTCGGTGCCCATATATGAGCCGGTGTATATGAGCCACACGTTGCGGCGCGCCGGGTTCCATCCATTCTCACGGAGATATCGCGCACGCGCCGCGAGACGCCCGGACTGGTGCGACTTGTCAAAGAGAAACTCGACGGGCATTCCGGTTGAGCCTGAAGAGCAATCCGATGAATATGTGGTCGACGAAGGATAGAGTGACCTCACCGAGAGGTTGAGTTTTGAAATGTCCGAGCGGCGGAGGATTGGCAAGCAGCCGAATTCGTCCACTCGCGGATGGCGGCCCAAATGCTCGGCATAGAAGCCGATCCTTGACGATGCGGCAAGAGTTGCGTCCAGCCGGGACCGTATATACTCACTCTGGTGCGCGCGATCCCAGTACTGCGAACGCAGTAGACCAAAGTGTTGCGCTGCTGCCTTGGCTAGTATCAAAAGCGAAGCCATGACTCGCCAATTCCTTCCAGCACTGAAGCCGCAGACTTGCCGTGCGCTGACGCAAAAAACATCACGTGCTAAACTATCATCCCTTAAATGCCGCGCCTTAGTCTCGGAATAACACATGGTACAATCGTCTCCAACCTAATGCGATTTCCAACGATGATTCCGGTTGTTGCGGTTAAGATCGGATTGAGCTTGTACTCGGTTGGTTGTTCTGCATACCAGGAAACATGAGCGGGGAATTCCGCATCGAACGATATTGCAGGTCAGACCGCGAGCGGGCGTTTGACCTGATACACGCTTCATATCCCGCTGCCGCCCCGATCCTCATTCGCAATTGGGATTGGATGTACGATTCCAATCCGTTCAATCGCGAGGCGGAGTGCGAGCGGAGATCCAACCGGGAGCAACTACTTGCCTTCCTCCGCTCAGTCTATTCCGCCGAACGGTTGGAGAGCTTCGGCCGCAAATGGGGATTTGACGACGACAAATTTGAGCTCCTGGACGAGCCATACGTCCTTCTGATGAAGAACAATCGCGACGAAGTGATCGCGATGGAGGGCTCACTCCCGCAGCGCTTTCTGGTTGATGGGAAAGAACAATGGGTATCGATTGAATGCAATTGGACAGTCCATCCCAAATATCGCAACCAAAGACTTGCGCAGGCTTTGGTGAATCGACTCCGGACCGACAACGCGCTGATATTCGCCTGGCATAATGCGACCTCGCAGAAGGTCGCGACACGGTGGCGCAAAGCGACGGCGCGTCGGACAGAGGCATCAGGTTCGGTCCGTACCGATATGCCGGTGGTGCCAATGATAAAGCCCATCGAATGGGGCCCTGTGGTGAATTTGCTCTCGAGTTATCGCTTGATCCGCGCCACCGCGTCGATCATTGGGACTGCTACTGGTCGGCTTCAGCGGGCGCTTCAGAGGTCATTGCCTTCTCAGGACATCAGGGTGACCCGGATCGACTCTTTTGATCAAAGTGTCGATCAATTCTGGCGCGCCGCCGCCTGCAAACACCGCGTGATCGCGGTTCGTGACCGGCGTTATTTAAACTGGCGATTCACTTTGCGGCCGCGATCTCCATACACAATAGTGGCAGCATTCAGCGACTCTGGCATGATCGGATATCTAATCTTTCGGGTTGCAGATCACCTGGGTGTATCTTGTGGGTTCCTGGTCGACTATCTAGTCGAGGATCGCACTGTATTCTCGCTCGTGCTCGAACACGCTGAGGAATTGCTCCGCGATGAACATGTCGCCGCGATCATTTGCTCGGTCGCAACCGCGCCTTATAGAAGGATCCTTTTTCGACGCGGCTTTTTCCCGGTCCCATTTCGCCCGCGAACCCACCTTGCAGCCCAGCTCAATTCGGCGGATCCCCGACTGCGGGCTTTCCTGGAGGTAAGTCGATGGTTTATCACGATGGGTGACGGAAATCTCGACATGCACTTCTAGCACGTAGATGGTGCGGCATCGTGAAGAGCAATTACACTTCTCGCGCCACTCTATCGCCAAACTCAAAGGTGCTATTAGTCTTGCGAGGACGCATCGGCGGCGTCCTGTCACCTTTACGACAGGCGCCCACGCTACAACTTATTCAACCGTCTATGATTCAGAACCCTAAAGGTTCTTCTAGGTGATCACCATAAAAGAAAAGGAAGGTGGACTGCAACCGGATGCTCCATCAGGCTTGTTATCCTCGGACAAAGTGCTCTCGCAGAACCCGGAGACTTGGCCTGCCCCCTTTCATCATGAAATGGCGGAGGCATTGTTTACACAAGAGGAATGCTCGAAGATAGTACGAATTGGGTTAGGTCTGTCGCCGTCGCTCGCTAGCGTTGAGATTCACGGTGATAGGAAGCCGCGGCGGTGGATACGCAATTCACGAATCAGTTCGATCGTATATGATGAAGGTACACAGTGGATCTTCCAGACTATTGCCGCCGGAATTGTCGAGGCCAATTCGGCGCGTTGGCACTATGAGCTGAAGCCGTTTGAACAATTACAATTTACCGAGTACCGACGTGGCGGGCATTACCTTTGGCACGTCGATGTTGGACCGGGCAAGAATATAACCCGCAAACTTTCGTTTTCTGTGCAACTGAGTGCGCCCGCGACGTACATCGGCGGGAAGCTGCAATTTCTTCATGGTCACTTCAGACGGACTGCGAACTGTGAACCAGGCTCTATAACAATTTTCCCTTCCTTCATGCTCCATCGAGTCACACCGGTGCTTTTCGGCAAGCGTTATTCGCTGGTCGGTTGGGTTCACGGTGCAGAGCCACTCAGGTGAAGCGCAGTCGCGCGGCTTTCACACTTGTTGCACGTCATCCCCACCAAGCGCGTTTGCTGAACGAAGGCCTTCACGGCGAATGAACAAAGCGACTAGACTGTGTGCGGGTCGGTAGTTTTCAACCGTCTATGCTTATGAGATTCGCGGTAGCTGGTGGAATCGAGTTCCCAATTCGAAACCCTGAGCAGTGCCGCTTAGGCAGGCGATTCCAATGGAAGATCTCAAAGGAAAGACCGCGGTCGTGACAGGTGCCGCAAGCGGCATTGGCAAGGCTCTGGCCGCCAAATGCTGTGTCGAAGGAATGAATGTTGTGCTGGCGGATGTTGAGGAAGCTACGCTCGCAAAGACGCGCGCGGAACTTGAACAGGGCGGACGCAAAGTCATCAGCGTGGTGACGGATGTCTCTCAGCCGAGCGCGCTCGATGAGCTTGCGCGCCGGACGCTTGACGCATTCGGAGGTGTCGAGCTGCTGTTCAACAACGCGGGGGTGGGTGCGGGTTCGACGGTTTGGCAGAGCACGCTCGAGGACTGGACGTGGGTGATGGGCGTGAATCTGTGGGGTGTGATTCACGGCATCCGGACCTTCGTGCCGATAATGCTGAAGCAGAACCGGCCGGCGCATATCGTAAATACGGCATCGATCGCGGGTCTGATGCGGGGGCACAACAGTGCGCCTTATGCGGTGACCAAGCATGCGGTGGTTGCGCTGACGGAGCACCTCGCATTGGAGTTCGCGAGAACCCGCGCCCCTATCAAGACCTCCGCGCTGTGCCCCAGTTGGGTCAAGACGCGGATAAAAGAATCGGGGCGTAATCGGCCGGCGAGTCTTCTTAACAAAACCGAGAGGGAGAGTCCGCCGACTCCTGAGATGCTGAAGCGGTGGAAAAAGAAGCTGCAGGATTTCGTCAGGAGCGCGACCCCGCCTACTGAAATCGCCGACGTGGTCTTCGAGGAGGGAATTCGTCAGGGAAAGCTGTACATCGTTCCGCATAAGGAGACCGCGCGGTACATCAAGAATCGCTTTGAAGGGATCATGCGGGACGTCTGATTCGGCGCGCATCTCAAGTTTGGAGTTATGCCATGAAGAAGGAAGTCACCATCTGGAGGGAAGGAACGCGGATGGCCGGGGATCTGTTTGTTCCGGACGATCTTCACGAGGGAGAGAAACGGCCTGCGATTTTGCTGTGTCACGGATGGGCCGGTCCCAAGTCTCATTTGGGCGCGACCTACGCTCCGTATTTCTGTAAGGGCGGTTTCGTGTGCCTGACGTTCGACTACCGCGGGTGGTTCGAAAGCGACGCTCGGGCAGTTGCTGATCTAATAGAGGGAAAGCTAGTCGCAGAACTCGATGGTATACGACCCGATCGATTCTGTAGTGACAACTTCAAAGATGCACGCCGCGGCTGAACGCTTTCGATTTGGCCGCAACGTAGGAATCCTGGCGGGTGGGGAGGTTCTTTCCAGAGGCCTGAACTTCCTTGCTTTCGCCCGACTGGCGCGACTGTTGAGTCTTTCCGGCTATGGACTCCTCGAGCTCGCGCAGGCAGGGATGATTTTCCTCAACTTGCTCGCCGATCTGGGGACTGGAAAGACTGGAACTCGGGAGATAGCTACCAACGGTGGAATGGCGCCGCCGGCGCTGGTCAGCGCGGTGCTCTCGACGCAGCTTCTACTCGCTGTTGCAATCGTCGCGCTTCTTGCCGCATTCGGCTCGAGCCTACCAATCGAACCTGCACTGGGGCGACTGTTGCTTGGTTTCGCAGTCAGCCTGCTCGGATGCCCTTTTCTGCTGGGTTGGGTGTTCCAGGGACGCAGCCAAATGGCTCCCGTCGCCGTGCTTCAGGTAGCGAGGCGCGCAGTGTTTCTAATTGTCACAATAATCGTCGTACGTTCACCTACCGATCTCTTCCGCGTGCCCTTGGCGGAGTTCCTGGCGGTCGCGATCGCGGCTACCGGCTACGTGGTTCTCCTGCGATCTCTCGGTGAGCCTATCAGGATCGGTCTGCGAACCCGTCGCGATCTGGACTTGCTCCGTCAGTCCTTGCCGATTGGTGGCTCGCAGCTGGTATGGGCCGGTCGAATGTACTTACCGATGATCATCCTGGCTTCGTATTCCGGCCGGATCAGCATTGGGTTCTTTGGTGCCGCCCTTCGCATCGTAATGGTGGCTCAGACGCTGCTCGCCACATATTTTACGACATTGTTTC